>CAZFAW010000006.1:0-23451 GCA_964517015.1 uncultured Chryseobacterium sp. | reverse complement strand
CATCGCTGATGTCCAGTTCCCAGCGGATCCCGTGGCGTTCCACCGTGCGCCGGCTTCCCGATCCATAGCGGTACTCCGGCGGAATGAGCCTCGCCCAACCGGTGCCCGGAACGCTGCCTTGCGTGCGCGCGGCCAGCCAGCGATCCAGCGGCCGCCATCGGAACACGTCGCGCAACGCGTTCAGCAGCCGCGTCTTCGCCGGCAGGTGGTCGTAATAGGCGTACCGCGTGCGCATGGAAGGCGGTTCACTCGAAGGCCTGCAGGTCGCAGAGCTTGCGGTAGACGCCGCCGAGCGCGTGGAGTTGTGCGTGGGTGCCGCGCTCCACGATCCCACCGTTCTGCATCACCACGATCTCATCGCAGTGCTGGATGGTGCTCAGTCGGTGGGCGATCACCAGGCTGGTGCGGTCCTTCATCAGGTTGAAGAGCGCCTCCTGCACCAGGCGCTCGCTCTCCGTGTCCAGCGCGCTGGTGGCTTCGTCCAGGATCAAGATCGCGGGGTTCTTCAACACGGCGCGAGCGATGGCCACGCGTTGCTTCTGGCCGCCGCTCAGCCGGTTGCCACCGTCGCCGATGTTGGTCTGGTAGCCTTCGGGCAGTTCGCTGATGAACGTGTGCGCATTGGCCACGCGTGCGGCACGTTCGATATCGGCCGCCGTGGCGCCCGTGCTCCCGAAGGCGATGTTGCCCGCCACGGTGTCGTTGAACAGGATGCTGTCCTGGGTCACGATGCCCATGAGGGCGCGCAGGTCCTTGAGGCGAAGATCGCGCACATCGCGGCCGTCCACCAGCACGGCGCCACCGGTCACGTCATAGAACCGCGGCAACAGGCCGGCGAGCGTGGACTTGCCGCTGCCGCTGGCCCCCACCAGCGCCACGCTCCTGCCGCGCGGAACGACCAGGTCGATGGTCTGCAGCACGGGCCGTTCGTCGTAGGCGAAGCGAACGTCCTTGAACGCCACGCGATCGTGGAAGCCGGCCACGGCCAGTGCATCGGGCCGCTCCTTCACGGTGTTCTCCACGGCCAGCAGGTCGAACACGCGCTCGGCGCTGGCGCTGCCGCGCACGATCCCGCTCCAGCCCTGGCTGAAGCCCTTGATCGGCGTGAGCAGCTGCGAGAAGATGGCGATGTAGGCGATGAAGGTGGTGCCGGCCAGTTCGGGCGGTGTGCCCAGGGCCAGTGATCCTCCGATGTAGGCCATCACCGCCATCACCGCAGCACCCATGGTCTCGCTCAGCGGCGAGGCGATGTCCTGCCGGCGCAGCAGGCCGATGCTCGCGCGCGTGAGCAGTTCGTTCTCGCGTTCGAATCGCCGGCGCATGTCCTCCTCCCCGTTGAAGGCCTTCACCACGCGGATACCGCCCAGGGTCTCCTCCACGCGCGCCAGCAGGTCGGCGCTCTTCTCCTGCACGCGCGTGCCGCGCTTGCGCAGGCTCTTGCTGATGCGCGCGATCAGCAGCCCGCTGATCGGGAGCAGCAACAGGCTGATCAACGTGAGCTTGGCGCTCAGCCCGATCATGGTGCCGATGAACAGGACCACGGCGATCGGTTCGCGGAACACCATCTCGATGCTGTACATCACGCTGTACTCGAGCACCTGCAGGTCGTTGGTCATCACGCTCAACAGGTTGCCCTTGCGTTCACCGCTGTGGTAGCGCAGCGGGAGCTCCAGCAACTTGTCGTAGATGCGCGCACGCAGGTCGTGGATGATGCGGTTGCGGAACACGCAGATGGCGCTCACCGCCAGGTAGCGGAACACGTTCTTCAACAGGAAGAGCAGCACCACCCCGCCGCAGATGATGGCCAGCGCGGCCAGCTGTCCCTGCGTGTCGATGAGCCGGGTGAGCAGGTAACCGAAGGACTGCTGCAAGGCCTGTTTGTTCCAGGCGAACTCCGGGCGCACGTGCACCGCCTCCGTCTGGTGCATGAGCAGCTGCAGGAAGGGGATCAGCAGCAGCATGCTGCACAGGTGGAAGACCGTGGCCAGCAGGTTGAACACGCCGTTCAGGACCGCATAGCGCCGGTAGGGCCTGCCGAAGCGAAGGACACGGAGGAAGGTGCGCACGGTGAGAGGCGCGCTAAGGTAGGCCGGAGCACCCGGAGGCCCCGGAGGCGTGAACGCACGCGCTTCCCGCACGGAGGCCCTTGTCTACCTTCGTGCCCCGCCATGGACAGCCTTCGACAGAACAAGGTGAACAGCCTGCTCACCCGCGAGATCGCAGCGGTCTTCCTGCAGGAGGGCCGCGCGTTGATGCCCGGCGGCATGATCACCGTGACCGGGGTGAAGGTGAGCCCCGACCTGGGGGTGGCCAAAGTGTACCTGAGCCTGTTCCCTTCGGCCAAGGCCGCAAGCGTGCTGGAGCACATCCGCGAACACATGCACCATTTGCGCGGCGAACTCGGCAAACGCGTGGGGCGCCAGATGCGGGTGATCCCGGAACTGCACTTCTTCCACGACGATTCACTGGACCGTGCCGAGGAGATCGACCGGCTGCTGAAGCACTAGCCCATGCAGTACGATCCGGTGAAACGACGGCTGGGCGTGGTCTTCAACCGGACGCCCTTCCTGAGGAAGACCTTCTACGCGCTGCTGGACCTGCTGCTGTTGCGTGCCTGGCACGTGCACAAGGAATTGAAACGGTGGCAGCGGCGCACCGGCGGGGGCGCGGCACGCGTGTACGACGCCGGTGCCGGGTACGGCCAATACAGTTACTGGCTCAGCGGAAGGAACGCGGACCTCTCGATCACGGCCCTCGATGTGAAAGAGGAACAGGTGGCCGATTGCAACGCCTTCTTCCAGCGCATCGGCAGGCCCAACGTGAAGTTCCGGGTGGGCGATGTGACGACGTTCAGCGAACCCGATGCCTTCGACCTGGTGGTATGCGTGGATGTGATGGAGCACATCCTGGAGGACGAGGCGGCCTTGCGCTGCTACGCCGCTTCGCTGAAGAAAGGCGGCATGCTCATCATCAGCACGCCCAGCGACCAGGGCGGCAGCGACGTGCACGACGAGGGCGAAGGCTCCTTCATCGAGGAACACGTGCGCGACGGCTACAACATCGAGGACCTGAAGGCGAAGTGCCTGCGCAACGGCTTCTCGCGGGTGGATGCCCGCTACGCGTACGGCACGCCCGGCAAGATCAGCTGGCGCCTGAGCATGAAGTGGCCCCTGCTGATGCTCAACGCGAGCAAGCTCTTTTTCATCGTGCTCCCGGCCTACTACCTGGTCACCTATCCCATCGCGTACGTGCTGAACTGGCTGGACGTGGGCATGAAGCACCCCAGTGGCACCGGTCTGATCGTGCAGGCGTGGCGCTGAGCGCACGCTCAACGGTCATGGATCCGTGAATGGCGCGATCTTCACCTCGTGAAGCTGCCCCTCCTGATCGCCCGCCGGTACCTGCTGGCAAAGCGCAAGACCAACGCCGTCAACATCATCACGCTCATCAGCATGGTGGTGATGGCCGTGGTGACCGCGGCCATGGTGGCGGTGCTGAGCACGTTGAACGGCATCGCGGATCTGGTGGACACCATCTACAGTCCGTTCGACCAGGACATCACCGTGCTTCCGGCGGAAGGGAAAACACTGGACAGTGCCGCCGTGCGGCTGGACCGGCTGCTGGCCCTGCCCGGCGTGGAGCGCGGCAGCCGCGTGATCGAGGAGAACGTGCTGCTGCGCAGCGGCGACCAGCAGGCCGTGGCCACCATGAAAGGTGTGGAACCGCAGTACCTGGCCATGAGCCGCATGGACGATCACATGGTGAGCGGGAAGCCGGTGTTGCAAGGCCGGCAGGGGCCCATGGCCATCCTCGGCATCGGGCTGAAGGTGGACCTCGGCGTTCCGCAGGACGACGGCGTGTTCCGACCGTTGGAGATCAGTGCACCGGTGCGCGGCCGCAAGCTGAGCACCTACCGCGAAGGCGCGTTCGAGAACGAGGCCGTGGCCGTGAGCGGTGCCTTCAGCATGAACCTCGAATTCGACGGGAAATACGCCGTGGTACCGCTGGAGCTGGCCGACAGCCTGCTGCACTACCACGGCGCAGTGAACGCGATCGAGCTGCAGGCGCGGCCCGGCGTGAGGCCCGACCGGTTGCGGGAGGAGGTGATGGCGTTGCTCGGGCAGGGGTTCGTGGTGAAGACCCGGCAGGAGAAGAACGCGCTCATGTACAGCACCAACCAGAGCGAGAAGTGGTTCACGTTCGCCGTGCTGGGCTTCATCGGTCTGATCGGCGGGTTCAACGTGATCGCCTCGTTGACCATGATGATGATCGAGAAACGGCAGGACATGGGCACGCTGGCGAGCATGGGCGCCACGCCTTCGATGGTGCGCGCGGTGTTCTTCAGCGAAGGCCTGTTGATCAACGGCGCCGGTGTGGCCGTGGGGCTGGCGGTCGGACTGGGCCTCTGCTGGGCACAGCAGCGGTACGGGTTGATCGCGCTCGACAATTCCGTGGTGGAGGCCTACCCGGTGAAGGTGATGCCGAAGGACCTGATCCTGATCGTGGCCACGGTCATGGGCATCGGACTGGTGGCCTCGTGGGTGCCGTTGCGCAGCCTGCACCGGCGCTACCTGCGCGTTCAGGCCACGGCGGCCAGTGCGTAGGTGCGGCGCACCCCTTCGAGCAGTTCGTGCAGCGTGGCAGGCGCATCGGTGGTGCAGAGCGCCAGCCGGGTCTGCTTGAACTCGGGAAGGCCCTTGAAATAGTTGGCGTAGTGCCGACGCATCTCCAGCACGCCCTCGCGTTCGCCCTTCCAGGCGATGCTCTGCTCCAGGTGCGCGCGCGCCGCATCCACCTTGTCGTCGATCGTGGGCGGCGCTTGCAACTTCCCGGTGCGCAGGTAGTGCTTGATCTCGTTGAAGATCCACGGATGACCGATGCTGGCGCGGCCGATCATGAGGCCGTCCACGCCGTAGCGATCGCGGTATTCGCGGGCGCGCGCCGGTGAATCGATATCGCCGTTGCCGAAGATCGGGATCCGCATGCGCGGGTTGTTCTTCACCTCGGCGATCAAGGTCCAGTCCGCCGGGCCCTTGTACAACTGGGCACGCGTGCGGCCGTGGATGCTGAGGGCCTGGATGCCGGCATCCTGCAGCCGCTCCGCCACGTCCACGATGTTCTTGGTGCCCTCGCTCCAGCCCAGCCGCGTCTTCACCGTTACCGGCAGCTTCACCGCCTTGACCACGGCCGCGGTGAGCCGAGCCATCTTGGGCACATCCTGCAACAGGCACGCTCCCGCGCCCTTGTCCACCACCTTCTTCACCGGGCAGCCGTAGTTGATGTCGATCAGCTCGGGCCCGGCCGCCTCGGCGATCCGGGCCGCCTCGACCATGGCCTCCTCGTGCCCGCCGAAGAGCTGGATGCCGATGGGCCGTTCCTGTTCGAAGATGTCCAGCTTCTTCCTGCTCTTCGCAGCGTCGCGGATCAACCCTTCGCTGCTGATGAACTCGGTGTACATGAGGTCGGCACCGTGCCGCTTGCACAAGGCGCGGAAGGGCGGGTCGCTCACATCCTCCATGGGCGCCAGCAGGAGCGGGAATTCGCCGAGGTCGATGGCACCGATGTGGGGCATGGGAAGGGCGGCAAAGGTAGGCCCCACAGGAACGAAAAGCCCCGGTGGACCGGGGCTTCATCGTTGGGAGAGGGATCCCTTCAGGCCGTGTGTTCCGGCTTGAAGCGGAGGCGCAGGTAGGAGGTCTTCCACATGCCGTCGGCGTTGTCGCCCACGTCGATGCGGGCCAGCTTGCGCAGCACGTAGGCACGCAGGGCTTCGTTCGCGCTCACGCACTCGAGCACCTGCACCTTGCCTTCGGCATCGATCACGAAGGCCACGGTCACTTCACCGGTCATGTCGGTGTTGCGTTCGAGCACGGGGAAGCTCAGGTAACGGTTCAACTGTTGTTCGAGCGAACGCTCCATGGCGGAACGGTCGTTCTTTCCCGCATCGCCTTCCGGCGCGGCGGCGTGGCTGTAGCCCATGGTGAACACGGAGCAGAGGATCAGGGCGATGCGGGAGATGGTGGCTTTCATGACGGTCGTGTTGGTTTTCGATCGTAGGACGGCGGGAAGCGCCCGCGTGTTACAGGACACGGCATCGATCGTGACGAGCGGCAGGGACGGAAGGATGAGCGGCCTGCGCTAGCGAGCCGTGCTGGCGGTGATCGCCAGGTCGCGGCCCAGGCGCAGGTTGAACCGGCGGCGGCCGTTCTCCTTCGAGAGGGTGAGGCCGGCCTGCTGGCCGCCCACCGCGTTCAGGCCCTTGTCCACGAGCGCCACCGCATCGCTGCCATCGAGCTTGCGCACCGGTGCCTGTGGATCATCGAGCAATTCCTTGCGCATGGTGGAAGCCAGCAGTTCGCCCACGGTGAACGCCTCCTTCGATGCGCCAGGTGCCACGGGATCGGGGGCATCCTTCGAGACCGGCACCTCGGGGGCGGTCCTGTGGATCGGCTGCGCACTGCGCTCCTGCTCGATCCGCGCGACCAAGGGTTCCACCCGATCCAAGCGCTCGGCAGGCCGGCGTTCGATCCCCGGATGCACGGGCGCCGGGCGTTCCCCATGCGCGGTGCCGCGGTCCTGACCGGTGGTCTTCCCCTGTTGCACGGCTGCCGTTCCGGGCGATGCGTGCGTGTTCGTGTGCGCGGTGCCGGACGATGCGGGGGAGTCGGGTGCAGCGTCCGGTCGCTCCGTGGGGCTCGTCGGTAGCGGCGGGTTCCCCTGGACGGCATGGGGTCGGTCCAGCGCGAATTGCGGTGCGGCGGGACGGCCTTCGCGCAACAGCCACCACGCCATGCCCAGCAGCAAGGCCACGCTGGCCGCGGCCGCGTACCGCACCGCCTGCCGCGACCACAGGGGCACCACCTTCACCTCCTTCTTCTTCAAGGCCTGCTTGTGCGGGTACGCCACGTGCGGCTGCGCGATCCGCGCCCGGGATACCCGTTCCCATGCTTGCGCGGCCCCGGCATCGTGCTGCAGCAGCCGATCGAGCGCGGCGCGCTGCTGCAGGTCCAGGTCGCCTTCCAAGCGCGCCACCAGGAAGTCATCGAGCGTGGCCGGCGAAGGCAGCCCTTGCGGCGGAAGTGTGCGTGCAAGCCCGGCCTTCTGAGCGAATGGAACAGCGGCGGGCCTGAACCGCGCGATCGCATACAGGCCGGCCGTGCGGGCCAGCTCCGGATGCGCCGCCAAGTACTGTTCGAGCGCGTGCAGTTGCTCCGGGGAGAGGTCGCCTTCCTGCCGTGCGATCAAGTAGTCGTCGATCGTGCGGGCATCGATGCTCCCGGTGGGCGGCAGGAAGCGCTTCAGCGAACGCTTGTCCAACGGTTCGTTCGGACCGGAGCGCAGCACAGGCAGATCATCCCCATCCGATCGTAGATCGGGGTTCCGTTGAAGGAAGGCATCGAGCGCCCGCTCCTGCTCCGCGGTCAGCCGCCCTTCGGCACGGTCCAGCAACCACGCTTCGATATTCGTGCGATCGATCCTCATACGACGCCCTCCAATTGTCCGATCCAGTTCTTCATGGCGGTGCGGCCGCGGTAGATGTACACCTTCACCTGATCGAGGCTCAACCCGGTGATCCCGGCGATCTCCTCGTAGCTGTAGCCTTCCAGGTCGCGCAGGAGCACCACGCTGCGTTGGATCTCCGGCAGCGTGGCCAGGCCGCGCTCCAGCACCTCCTGCAGGTCCGGCTGGCCTTGCGAGGTCCACGTCAGTTCTTCGTGGTGTTCCTCCATGCGGGTGCTTCGCGCGCCCTTGCGCACCTCGTCCACCATCACATGGTGGGCCGTGGTGAACAGGTAGCTCTTGGCTTTGGCTGCTTCCACTTCATCCACTTTCATCCATAACCGCGCGTAGCTCTCTTGCACCACGTCCTTGGCCCGGTCCGTATCGCGCAGGTGTTTCAGCGCGAAGCGGTATACGCCATCGCTGTGCTGGTCAACGCATCGGTTATAGTCGTCCACGGTCATCCGCAACTGGCCGTTGTTCGTGGGACGGCCAGGCCCGTCCGGAAGTTACAGCCCCGTTGAAAAGGTTCCCGGATACCGTCCGATCGCGGAACTTGGCCCCACCACGTCCGGCCCATGCCCAAGCCCGCCCTCGCCCCGGTATTCCTCCTGGCCCTGCTTCCGTGCGGCAGCCCGGCCCAAAGCGCGCCGATCGAAATGGACGGCCGCTTCGACGACTGGACACCCGGACTGGCCACGCTGGTGGACAACAACAGCCCGGTCTCGGGGATCGACCTGCTGAGCATGCAGGTGACCAACGACGCGCACTACCTCTTTCTGAAGCTGGTGGTGGGCACCGAGATCGATCTGCAAGACGACCTGGTGCCGCAGACCATCCGCCTGTACATCGATGGCGACAACAACGCCGCGACCGGGAACGCCGTGCAAAGCGGCTACGGCGCCGAGGTGCAGATCAAGTTCGACACCCGGGTGGTGACCGAGTACTTAGGCGCGTCGAGCACGGTGGCGTGGAGCACGCTCGACCTGGTGCCCCTCCCCACCGTGACCAGCACCACCTTCGAAGTGGCCCTCGCGCGCGATTCGAAGCCCGACGGAGCGAACGACCTGTTCACCTCGAACACGATCAAATTGCTGTGGAAGGACACCGATGGCAACGATGCCCTGCCGAACAGCGGTAGCACGTTCAGCTACACTTTCGATGCGACCCCCGTGGCGCCCTTCCAGTCGATCGACCCGGTGAAAGAAGCACCTGAACTGGTCCGGATGACGGCCTGGAACATACTGGCCGACGGGATCATGGACCCGGGAAAACAGCCGGCGTTCCAACGCATGCTCGCAGTGCTCTCGCCGGACGTGATCGGCTTCAGCGAATGCGTGACCACCACCGCGGCGCAGATGAAGTCGCTCCTGGATGCCTGGCTGCCCAACGGACCGGCGGGTTGGTACACCGCGAAGGACGACTACGACATGATCATCGCCTCGCGCTGGCCCATTGTGCAGACCTGGCCGGCACTTTCCCGTCAGTTCCCAGTGCTGATCGACCTACCCGCCACCTACGTCACGGACCTTCTATTCAACGCCGCCCACCTGAACTGCTGCACCGCCGATGCCACGCGCCAGCAACAATGCGATGCCTGGGCACAGTTCATTCTTGACGCGAAGTCGCCGGGGGGATCGGTGACGCTACCGGCGAACACACCCTTCGTGATGGCGGGAGACCTGAACGCGGTGGGTTACGCACAGCAGATCCACACCTTGCTGAACGGCGATATCGTGAACACCGGCACCTATGGCAACGGTGGTCCCCTGGATTGGGACGGGTCGCCGCTCACGGACCTGACCTGTCCGCAGACCGACGCGCGCATGGACTACACCTGGCGCAGCAATACGAGCGCCTATCCCAGCGGCCGTCTCGACTATTTCATCTTCAGTGATGCGGCCGCAGGCGCCGCGAAGCACTTCACCCTGCGCACCAGCATCCTTTCGCCGGCACGGTTGGCCGCCTTCGGGCTGCAGGCGAACGATGACGTCACGGCGAGCGATCACCTGCCGATCACCACCGACCTGTCGATCCCGCTTTCGAACGTGCGGGTGAACGTGCGCTGCCTGCTGGAGGGTCCCTACGACGCTGTTACCGGCATGATGCACGACAGCCTGCGCACCCGGGGAGCGGTGCCGTTGACCGAGCCCTACACCGCACTGGGCTTCGCGCAGGCCGCCGGGGGTGGCGGGGAGGCCACCACGGCGGGTGTGCTCGCCACCGCCGGGAACGATGCCGTGGTGGACTGGGTGCTGCTCGAACTGCGCAACGCCAGCGATAGCACTGCCATCGTGGCCACGCGTTGCGCCCTGCTTGAGCGCGATGGCGATGTCGTCGCGACGGACGGCACCTCACCGGTGAGCTTCGCCGTGGGCCAGGGCGACCACTACCTGGCCGTGCGGCACCGGAACCACCTGGGTGCGATGTCCGCTTCCCCACTACCTCTCTCTTACACACCCGTACCGATGGACTTCACGGTTCCAGCAACGGACCTTGCCGGAAGCCAGCCCGTGAAGGACGTCTCTGGAACGCGCGTGCTGTGGGCAGGGAACGCCCGGGTGGACGACCGGTTGAAATACACCGGCGCCGACAGCGATCGCGACGCCGTGCTCACCCGCATCGGCGGCGTGGTGCCGACCGCCACCGCATCCGGCTACTTCGCCGAGGACGTGAACATGGACGGCACGGTCAAGTACACGGGCGTGGGCAATGATCGAGACCGGATCCTCGTGAACATCGGCGGCACGGTGCCCACCAACATCCGGCTCCAGCAGCTTCCCTGATCGCGGGAGTTACCTTCCTCCCGTGCTGCTCCCCACCGACAGGAACACGAAGCGGGTGATCCTGCTGGCCGCGATGGCGGCCTGCGCCCCGCTGATCTTCCGCTATTTCGCCAGCCTCGACGGGCCCGTGCACGTGTTCCAGGCGGCGGTGCTCGAACAGGATTGGACCACACCGCGCTACGTGGCCGAAGGCATCGCCTACCGGACGGACCGGATCGAGGTGCGCACAGGAGACCTGTTGCTGATGGCGCTGCTCCACGTCTTCGCACCCGAGACCTGTCATGCCCTGTTCGCGGCGGTGGTGTTGTTCCTGCTGCCGGTGGCCGTGCTGGCAGTGGTCAATGCGTTCGGCGCGAACACCGGATGGTCCGCGCTCTGGTCGATCCCGATCGCGTTCGGCTCCATGTTGGTGCTCGGCTTCCTGCATTTCCTCCTGGGCACGGCGCTCGCGCTCCTGGCCGCTGCGTACTGGCTGCACCAGGAACGGATCGCGTGGCGTCGCTCCATCGTGTTCGCCGCTGCATTGGTGCTGCTGTACCTCACCCACCGGTCGGCACCGCTGGTGTGCATGAGCGTTGCGGTGTGCGGCGAACTCGGCCATTGCATGGCAAGCCCCGCCGCGCGGCGCGCGCGCTGGGTGGCGGTGCCGCGTAAGCTGCGGGTGCCCGGGATCGCCGTGCTGTTCGCATGCGCGGCGGTCCCGGTGCTCCACACCTTCCTGCGCGGTGCGCAGGTGGTCCGTGCGTGGCGGCCGGAGGCGGGGCATCAGTTGGCGCACCTGCGCCCTTTGCTGCTGCTCGATCGCGAAGGCGAAGGTGGAATGCTCGCGGCCTCGGGCGTGCTCCTCGTGCTCACGACGCTGCTGCTGCTGGCGCACCGCGTGCGCATGCGTGCGGTGCAGGCCGGCGATGCGCTGCTGGTGCTTGCGCTGATCTGCTGGGCCGCCTCCGTCCTGTTCGAAGGGCCACGCACCGCCTTGTTCTATTGGGTGGAGCGCGCGCAATGGCTCGGCCTCCTGTTCCTTGCGGCCTGGTTCGGCACGTCGGAAAAGGCGCCGGGCGTGGTGGCCACCGCGTGCTGTGCGATGCTCGTGCACGTGCCGCGTTTGGTGCACGCGGAACACGGTATGTTCCAACTGAAGGCGGGCCACGATCGCATGCTGGAGGCCGCCGCCACCCTCGGCGAGGGCAGTGCGGTGGTGCCCTACCTGTGCGACGGCAACTGGCTCGCGGCGCACGAAGGCGCCTTCGCGGCGATCCGCCACAACGGCATCTTCTTCACGCGGAAGGAACACCTGCATTTCGCCTTCGCCGATCCACCCGTTCCCGCAGTGCGCCGGTACCTCACGCGCATGTCGTGGGACCGCACCTGGCTCACGGCCCATCTTGCGAGCCGCCGCCGGCCCGCGATCGCGCACCTCCTGATCATCGGCGGGGATCCGCACTTGCGAAGCGCATTCCTGGAGCCCATCGCGCCCACGCTGGCGCAGCGCTACTGGAGATCGTTCGACAACGGCTACGCAACCGTGTACACGCTCGAACCGGAGCGTGCGGGAGGGGAATGACCCCGAGCGGGATCGCAAGGGTGGTGGTGCGACCGGCAGCATGCCGATTTGGATTCCAACGCGTGCCGGGCTATCTCTGTAGAGCTGTTGGCCGTGGCGCGGGACCCCATTCGATCAACCACCATGAACGATCGCCGCTCCTTCCCTACTGCTCTCTTGGGGGCCGCGCTTCTCTGTTCCTCCTTGCCGTCCCACGCCCAGGTCACCAAGTACCTCTACGAATTCGATACGCTGGGATCCGGCCATCCCAACGACCTGATCAACGACCAGCCGGCCTTGTTGAAGGCCGCCGCGTTCTTCCAGGCACGCAATGGCTACGGCACCTTGATCCTGGAGGATGGCGAGTACATCGTGGGCCAGCAAGAGCTTCACTGGGAAGGTGATGCGTATCCCGGGCCGGATTGGACCGCCTACCGCTACCCGAGCGGTGTGGCAGACTCCGTACCCCACTGTCCGGCGCTCGTGGCCGTGCAACCCGGGTTCACCCTGCACGATTGCGCGCAATTCACCGTACGGGGCGGCGCCAACACCACCATGCGCTACCGCGACTGCCTGTACTACGGCACCTTCTTCCGCACCGCCGGCACCGATGAGGTGTTCAGCGCGGCAGGGGCGGATAGCTGCCATTCATGCCTGAACGCGCTTCATTCGCCCGATCTGTTGCACGCCAACGTGGGCAGCATGTTCTCCTTCTACCACTGCGACTCCATCACGGTGCGCGATCTGGAATTGAACGGGAACATGGATGGGGCGATCCTCGGTGGACGGAGTTCTGATGACGGCATCCAGACGGAGTACGATGGCATTCTGCTTTATGAGTCCAGCAACTGTGAGATCAACCACGTGGACGCGCATCATTTCGGGAGGGATGGACTCCTGCTTTGGGGCACCTATCTTGCTGACAGCCTCCACATCTTCACCGACGAATACCCCGACTTGGCGGTGGTGATCGATCCGATCGACACGGCCGATACGACCCTGAGCACTTGGAGGAAAACGGTCCTGTTCAACAACCGGGTCCTTGGCAGCAGCTTCAATTGGAACGGCCGCCAGGGCATTTCCTGGACGGCGCTATCCGGTCTTGATGTCTCTAACTGCCACCTCAACTACAACGGCGCCGGACGCATGACGAGCAGCCCCGGGTCGGGTTTGGACATCGAAGGCGCAGGCGGTCCGATCCGCGTGCGACACGGGATCTTCAGCGACTGCAACTTCCTGCACAACCGGGCGGGCGGCGTCATCACCTTCGATGACCCTTGCCTGGGCCAGCAGGATTTCATCTTCACCAACTGCACGATCAAGGCAGGCACGGAGGGGATCGCGCTATGGCCAACGGCCCGTGGCATGCGGTTCTTCGGCTGCGAGATCCATGGCCGAGTGGAGGAGCTGTTCGAGCAGGCGGAGAACATTTCGCAGGACACGAGCTTCAACCTTGTGTTCCGCAACACCAACTTCTACGAAGAGGATGATCAATGGTCCTATCTGGGCGACTACCCGGATAGTACATGGGCTGCGGACTGTGGCGGAGGCCCGAACAAGGTGGACATGGTGGGGGTGGATCGGGCTGCCCGCGTCGCCTTCGATAGCTGCGGCTTCTTCACCAACTGCAGGGGCAAGGTCCGCTTCGCGGGCAGGTCAACGTTGGATACGCAGTTCCCCTATTGCCCCAACTGCGACACGTGCGCTCAGACGTATCTCGGCACCGATACCGCCCAGGACGCGCGCTATATGACCATTACGAACTGCACCTTCCGCAACACCGGCAGAATGAAATGCACCGCTACCACCGAGGTGCTCCGTATCGACCTGGCCACCGTCGATGGCTTCACGATCGACATCCCCAGCGAGGTTCGCGGCGGAGGCGTGGGCGACAGTTACTGGTATCCCTTCGGCCAGACCACGTGGGCACTGCCGTCCTGCTATCCGGCCTACTGCGATTGGGACTCGGTCATCGTTACCGACTACGCCGGTGAATTCCCGCCCTGCCTGCCCTTCTTCACCCTGCCCGACACCATCCCCCATTGGGACCTCTGCGATCCCGACAACAACGTGCTGGTGCAAGCCTGCAGCAGTGATGCCAACTGCTATTCCGATCGGGTGATCCCCGATAGCGCACTGGCCAGTTCCATCGGTACCGTGCTCACCGGCACCGTGGATGTGCAGGGGCTTTTCATCGTGGACAACGACTTCACCTTCAGCGGCGCCGATGTGCGCATGGAACCGGGGGCGGAGATCCTCGTGCAGGCGGGAGCGAGCCTCGAATTGAACGGATCCACCCTCGGTGCCTGCCAGGGGATCATGTGGAAGAGCATCACGGTGGCATCCGGTGGTGCATTGTACAGCTACTCCTCCTTCATTCACGATGCAGAGAACGCAGTTACGGCCCTGGACGGTTCCACCCTCGTGGTCAACAACACGCAGTTCCACAACGACCGGGTGGGGATCGACATTCCGGAGATCGCGGGCGTGCCGTGGAACAGCGTGTCCATGGCCATCACGAACAACATCTTCTACAGCAACGGCCCCCTGGCGGTGCCCTACCCCGGCCAGGTCACGACGATCGGCCAACAGGGCTACGCCGCCATATGCGTGGCCCGCACCACCCTGGACCTTGGAGGGGGGAACCTGATCCACGACTTGAGCAATGGCGTGGTCGGGCTGCAAAGCGACGTTCACGTGAGCGACTGCGACTTCCAGAACATACAACCCGATGCGGCCTACACGGACCCCACCAACGGTGCTGCCATCCAGGCCTACGGCGCAAGCGGCTTCTTCCTGCTGGATCAAACCAGCAGCCTGTTCACCAATTGCCGGTGGGGCATCCACACCGCCTACATGAACGTTTACAGTGCGGAGAACACCATGGTGGATGTGGGCACCGCCTACCACGTGGAGCGCTCCGGCTACAGGGATGTGGACATCCTGAACAATACGCTGGACACCCGCTACGACGCGATCCAACTCTTCATGAACGATGGCGCCGCGCACCTGCTGGTGCAGGACAACGACATCACCTTCGCCACCAACCCGCCGCCGGGCACGCTCACCAAGGGCTACACGGCGATCAACGTACGCGAGGCGAACACGACCAACCTCAGTTCGGTGATCACCAACAACACCATCCATTACAGGACAGGCGTCAGCACTGCGCGCACGGGCATCGGCCTTACCGCCGCCAACGACTACAAGATCTTGGACAACACCCTGCTCATGTCCAACAACGCGTCGAACTACGCGGGCATCACCACCAGCGGGTGCAGCCGACCGCTGATCAGCTGCAATACGGTAACGGGGTCCTTCTCCTTCTATGGGCTCGATCCCGGGCAAAGCGCGATCCGCAACAACATGGGCAAAGCGCCCTCGATCTATTGCAACACGGTGGATGGCACCACCAACGGCATCTACTTCAGCGGGCCGGCCTACGACACCGACCTCAGCGGCAACAACATCAAGAACCACAAGTGGGGGTTGCATCTGGACAACACCGCGATCATCGAACAGCAGTACTTCAAAGGGAACCTGTGGTATTTCCCGCCGGTGACGGGAGGTTGGGGAGCGATCTATGATAACCCAGGGAGCGCCCTTGCCTTCAGGTTCAGGGTCGCTCCTTCGATCACCGTTCCCGGAAGCAACCCAATGCCTCCCACATGGTCACCCTCCTACTGGTTCCTATCCGTTGCCGGAACCAACTACCAGTGCAATGACGGCGCCACCGACTATTGTTCCCAGTTCGATCACGAGCGTTGCGAGGACTGCAAGACCGAACTGGACGAGAAGATCGCTGCCGACAGCCTACAGAACAACCCCTATACCCCGGAGACCCAGTGGATCATGAAGGGTGATCTGTACAGCAAACTGCACGACCACCCGGACATGATGGATGACGATCAGGAACTGGCGGACTACTATGCCACCATCCAGAACACCGCATTGGCGCAGTTCAAAGAACTCAGCGACGATCAGCTTGCCCTGTATGACCTGGATGCAACCGTTCGCACCTACTTGCAGGAGAACCGACTGCTGATGGAAGATCTGATGACCCAGTTGAAAGCGGTAGTGGAACAACTGGGCGATGAGAGCCTCACCGATCCCCAACGCCAGGCGATCCTAGCCGACATTGCCGCGCTGCAAGTGGACATCAATGCGCTGGCCTCCTTGAACGCCCAAGCAATCGAGTTGGCCGCGAATTCACGCGTGCTCTCCGCTGAAAACGCCAAGGCCGCCAACGCGTCCATAGGCACCTCCGAGGTGATCGACCAGACCGAAAAAGCAGTGAACGAGATCTTCTTGAGCACCGTGGCGAAGGATATCGATGACTTCACGTCGGATCAGGCCAGTGAGCTTTTTGACCTGGCCAACCAATGCCCGCTCATTGGGGGTAATGCGGTATACCGGGCGCGGTCCCTCTATGCGTTGGTCGATGATGACCAGGAATTCGATGATCCGGCGCTGTGTCTGGACCAGGGAATCGTCATCCGCAGCGTGGAGCAGACTATCATTCCAGCCGTCATGATCATACCCAATCCGGCTTCCGACCGCGCCGTTCTGATTTGCGAGACTCCGTTGTTTGCGTCGGGTGAGCTCGTATTGCGTGATGCCCTCGGCCGTGAAGCACTCCGCATCGCACTGCTGCCGGAAACGACAGGTACGGAATTCAACACGGCGGCCCTGAAGCCGGGGCCATACCACTTTGAAGTTGAGTGTAACGGGCAACAGTTAGGCGATGGAAAATTCGTGGTGGTCCGATAGAAGCGCGAGACTGGCCATGCGACCAGAACGTTCATTACTGGCGCTATTCATGCTGCTTGGGGCATATGCCACCTTCGGTCAAGTGTTCGATCGCAGGTGGATGGGCGGATACCAGAGCGACTTCGACCCACCCTACGGGGGAAACAAGACAGGCTTTCCCAGCGGTGGTGGAATTGGGTCGTGGTTGGAGGATCGCCCAATGAACCTCTCGAGCGCGTTTGCGTTGTTGACCGATGCGAGCGACAGCGTGGTGGTCTATACGAACGGGATCTACGTGGCAGGAGGAAACGGCTTGCCAATGGTCAACGGCAACGGACTGAATCCGAGTTGGTTCACAACAAGCAACGAGGAGTGGGGGCTGACTGTCTATGGCATGGATGTGCTGCTCCCTGTGCCTAACTCTGATAGTCTGGCGGCGCTCTTTCACTTGACCATTGACACTGCGGATGCGTCTTCGGCCTTAATCGCTAACAAGCTGTATTTGTCAATGATCGATCTCACTCAGGACGGAGGCAACGGGGCGGTCACCGTAAAGAACCAGGTTTTGTTGAACGGAGAATTCTGCGCCAGTGGGATCGCCGCAGTGAAACATGCGAACGGGCGCGATTGGTGGGTCTTCTTCCACGAGAGCAACAGCAACGTGTTTGTCCAATTCATACTGACTCCATACGGTTTGGATGGCCCCTATTTCCAGTCAATCGGTGCCGTTCGGCATGGCTATTCCCCAGTGACCATGATCTCACGCGATGGCACGCGGTTGCTGATCATGGACGCGGGATCCGACCTCGATGTCTTCGACTTGGACCGCTGCACCGGTGTGCTTTCCAACCTGCGGCATGTGGACATCAACGATGGCATGACCGCGGGTCGCGGAGAGTTCAGCCCTTCCGGCCGTTTTGTCTACGTGACCTCCGTGCTGCGCGTGCTGCAGTACGACCTCGATGCTGCGGACCTGGCCGCCTCAGAGGTCGAGGTGGCCGTGTGGGATTCCACCTACGATACCTACGAGTTTCTGGCTACTTACTTCATCGACCTGTGCCTGGCCCCGGATGGCAAGATCTATATCTCCACGGGCAACGGCACGCACTTCATGCACATCATCGACCAGCCCGACAGTCTGGGGCTGGCGTGTAACGTGATCCAACACGGCCACAACAGAGGCACGTTCACGGATAATTCGATCCCTTCCCGCCCCAACTATTACCTGGGCCCGGTGGATGGCACTGTGTGCGATAGTTTAGGGATCAACGAAAGTTTGCCTGAACAACTGGCGCAGGAGCCGCTGCGAGCCTTCCCCAACCCCAGCGAGGGGGCATTCACGTTATGCTATCCGGCGCAGCCCCTTGTGGGCGAATTGGAAGTGCGCGACCTGTTGGGGCGTATCGTGCTGTGGGAACGCCTACCGCAGTGGAGCAGTTTGCATGAGGTCGATCTGCAAAATGAGGCGGCAGGCATGTATCAATGCACCCTGCGTTGGGGTCCGCGAACGGCCAACGTGCGCATCATCATCAAGCCATGAAATATCCCGTCCTCTTCTTTCTGCTCTTTCCGTGCATGGCCACGGCCCAGCTTCCCGAACCGCCCATCACGCCGCTCACGCTGCGCTTGATCATAGAACAGCCACATCCGGGAATGGACGACGCGACCTGGCTGAAGATGGTGACCAACCCGGCGAACAGGTTCGCATTCTCGATCGACATCTACGAGGACATGCTCGACACCATGCAAGCCGATCAACTTGATCCTCGTTTCTTCTACACCTTGATGCCCCGCAGGAGCCAAGCACTTGGAGTGGAAGTGAACCCCGAGGAACAGCGATCGATCCGTGGAAGCGTTCCGCACACGGGAGCGCATGGACCCCATGCTCCGGATGAGGTTGGCATGTGCGGCGATGCGGTACGCAACCTGGTCGGACCGTGAAAAGGGAATGGATCCTGTTGGTGTGTGTCGCGGCGCTACAGGCTAACGTACATGCGCTGAGCGCCCAGGCGATCGAGCTGGCGGCAAATTCGCGCGTGCTTTCCGCCGAGAACGTGAAGACGTTCAATGCGTCCATCAGCGCCTCCGACGTGATCGACCAGACTGAAAAAGCAGTGAACGAGATCTACCTGAGCACCTTGGCGAAGGATATCGATGTCTTCACCATGGGTCAAGCCGACCAACTCTTCGACCTGGCCAGCCAATGCCCGCTCATCGGCGGCAACGCCGTGTACCGCGCTCGATCTCTTTATTCCTTGATCGACGACGATCAGGAATTCGATGACCCCGCGCTTTGCCTAGCCCAGGGTATCGTCATCCGCAGCCTGGAGCAGTCCACCGCTCCCGCCGTCATGATCATACCCAACCCGGCTTCCGACCGCGCGGTTCTGCTTTGTGAGTCTCCGATGACTGCATCTGGTGCGCTCGTGTTACGAGATGCCCTCGGTCGGGAAGCGCTCCGCATCGCGCTTGCGCAGGAAACCATGAGCGTGGAGTTCAACACGGCGGCCCTGAAACCGGGGCCGTACCACTTCGTGGTGGAGTGTAACGGACAACAGTTGGGAGATGGAAAATTCGTGGTGGTCCGATAGAAGACCGAGACTGGCCATGCGACCGGAACGTTCACTGCTGACGCTATACATGGTGCTTGGTGCATATGCCGCCTTCGGTCAAGTGTTCGATCGCAGGTGGATGGGCGGCTACCAGAGCGACTTCGACCCACCCTACGGGGGGAACAAGACGGGCTTTCCAAGCGGTGGTGGAATTGGGTCGTGGTTGGAGGATCGCCCAATGAACCTCTCCAATGCCCTGGCATTGTTGACCGATGCGAGCGACAGCGTGGTGGTCTATACGAACGGGATCTACGTGGCAGGAGGAAACGGTTTGCCTATGATCAACGGTACCGGACTGAACCCGAGTTGGTTCACGACAAGCAATGAGGATTGGGGGCTGCCTGCATATGGCATGGATGTATTGCTACCCATGCCGGGATCGGACAGTCTAGTGGCTCTCTTCCACGTCACGGTGGATACCACCGATGCTTCTTCGATATTCATCGCGAACAAACTCTACATGTCGCTGATAGACCTGTCACAGGACGGGGGCAACGGAGCGGTGATCACAAAGAACCAGATCCTCTTAACCGGAGAATTCTGCTTGACCGGGATCGCCGCCGTTAGACATGCGAACGGACGCGATTGGTGGGTCTTCTTCCACGAGAACGACAGCAATGTCTTCATCCAATTCATCCTGACACCCTACGGATTGGATGGCCCCTATTTCCAATCCGCCGGGGCCGTGCGCCACGGATACGGACCCGTGACGATGATCTCTCGCGATGGCTCGCGGTTGCTGATCATGGATGCAGGCGCCGATCTGGATGTCTTCGACCTGGACCGTTGTACGGGAATCCTATCGAACCAACGTCATGTCGATATCAATGACGGCATGCTCAACGGCCAGGCAGAGTTCAGTCCCTCAGGCCGATTTGTGTACGTAACCTCCGTGGTCCGGGTACTTCAGTACGACCTTGATGCTCCCGATCTCGCAACCTCAGAGGTGGAAGTGGCGGTCTGGGATTCCACCTATGACACCTATACTTATTTGTGGACTGTTTTCACCAACCTCTGCCTGGCGCCGGATGGCAAGATCTACATCTCAACAGGCAATACCACTCACTTCATGCACATCATCGACCAGCCCGATAGCTTGGGCCTGGCCTGCAACGTGATCCAGCACGGTCACAATCGAGGCACCTTCACGGATAATTCGATCCCTTCCCGGCCCAACTATTACCTGGGCCCGATCGATGGTACAGTGTGCGATAGCTTAGGGATCAATGTGGGCCTCACCCCCGGCCCCACTATCGGGGAGTTGGAAGGAATGCAGGTGTACCCGAACCCAGGCACCGGCGCGTTCACATTGAGCTACCCAGCCCAACCCACTGTTGGCGAGTTGGAGGTGCGCGACCTGTCAGGACGGATCGTGCTGCGCGAGCGCATACCGCAATGGAGCAGTTTGCATGAGGTCGATCTGCGATCGAGGGCGGCGGGTATGTATCAATGCACCCTGCACTGGGGCCAGCGAACAGCCAACGTGCGCATCATCATCCAACCATGAGAAGTTCCGTCCTCTTCGTTCTGCTCCTCCCGCTCACGGCCACGGCCCAACTGCCCGAAGCGCCGATCACACCGCTCACTCAGCGGTTGATCATGGAGCAGCCACATCCGGGAATGGATGATGCGACCTGGTTGAAGATGGTGACGAACCCGGCCAACCGGTTCGCATACGCAATCAAGATCTACGAGGACATGCTCGATACGATGCAGGTCGATCAGCTTGATCGTCGCTTCTTTTACACCTTGATGCCCCGCAGGAGCCAAGCACATGGAGTGGAAGTGAACCCCGAGGAACAGCGATCGATCCGTGGAAGCGTTCCGCACACGGGAGCGCATGGACCCCATGCTCCGGATGAGGTTGGCATGTGCGGCGATGCGGTACGCAACCTGGTCGGACCGTGAAAAGGGAATGGATCCTGTTGGTGTGTGTCGCGGCGCTACAGGCTAACGTACATGCGCTGAGCGCCCAGGCGATCGAACAGGCGACGAATTCACGTGTGCTTTCCGTCGAAGGCGTGAAGGCCGCTAACACTGCGATCGGCACCAGTGAACAAATCGAGACGAACGAGAAGGTCGTACACGAGATCTACCTCTCGACGGTGGGTAAGGATGTGGATGCGTTCACTCCCACCCAAGCCAATGACCTGTTCGAGATCGCAAACCAATGCCCGATGATGGGCGGTAACGCTGTGTTCACCGCCCGCTCGCTGTATTGGCTCATTGATGAGAGCTACGATTTCGATGATGCGCTCCTTTGCCTGCCATACGGCATCATCGTAAAGAACTTGAACGAGCAAACGAATACCGCGATGGTGATCCCCAACCCTGCCGTCGATGAAGCCACCCTGGTGCTTGGGCGTGCGCTGGATGTCCCGGGGGTGTTCGTGGTGTACGATGCCGTTGGTGCAGAGCTCATGCGACAAGCCATACCCATTGAAATATCCAGCATCGCGTTCAGCACGGCGTCGCTGGCCCCAGCCCTCTACCACTATCAGGTGCGCGGGCCATCGGGCATCATCGGTGTCGGGAAGCTCACGATCCTTCGTTGATCCCTTGCCGTAGTATGAAACCCGCAATTATCGTTCGTGCGACACTGCTGCTTGCTCAGCTTACTAGTTCGCTCGCAGGCTTCAGCCAGGGATTGAACAACTTGTGGATGGGGGGATACGAGAGTTGGGGCGGCCCCCCTTGGGGTGGTGTGGATATCGAGTTCTCCAGTGGTGCAGCGGTCATCAGCACGGTATCACGTGATATCGGATTCTTTAACACGAACTCAAACATCACCGACGGCAGTGGCAACCTGCTCTTCAGCACGAACGGCACCTTCGTGGCCAATGCGCTTGGCGATACAATGTCCAATGGAAGTGGTTTGAACCCCGGACCCTATTCAGCCCTTTACCCAGAGGGGCTTTTCATTAATCAAGGAGTGCTCATTCTGCCAATGCCAAGTACGCCTGATCAGTACTTGCTCTTACACATGACCGTGGACGATGAGGTGGCGCTCAACGCGGAACACCTGCTTCTGACGACCATCGTCATGAGCTTGGATGGCGGCTTGGGCGGTGTGGTGAGCAAGAACCAAGTGATCCTGACCGAAGATCTGAATGTGGGCCGGCTCACCGCCGTACGGCACGCGAATGGCCGAGACTGGTGGGTGTTCTGCCACAAGATCAATTCCTCCACGTTCTATCGTCTATTGGTGACACCAACGGGTGTGAGCATTGATGGCACACAGTCCATAGGCGCTCTGAGACCATCGGACAATGGTCAGGCGTGTTTCTCCCCCGACGGTAGCAAGTTCGCTTACTACTGGGGCGAACCGGGTGCGGATCTTGACATCTTCGAGTTCGATCGCTGCTCCGGCCTGTTCACCAACCCCACTTATGTATCCATCAACGACTATGATGGCGGTGGCGGTGTAGCATTCTCACCGAGCGGCAGATTCGTCTATGTCTCCTCCATCTTGGATGTCTATCAATTCGACACCGAGGCAACGGATATCGCCGCGTCCATGGTCCATATCGCAGAATGGGACAGTACTTACTCACCGAGCCCACCTTTTGCCACGTTGTTTGAGATTGCGCAATTGGCTCCGGACGGGAAGATCTACATCGGCACAGCCAACAGCACGGACAAGCTGCACGTGATCCATTCCCCTGATTCCGCAGGGTTCGCGTGCAACATCGAACAGCACGGCATCGCGCTACCCAGATACTTCAGTAATTCCCTCCCCAACCACCCCAACTACCACCTGGGTCCTATCGATGGCAGCGTGTGCGATAGTTTGGGGATCAATGTGGGGGTTCCGGAGGCAGAATTGGAAGCTGGCGTTCAAGCTTATCCCAATCCGAGCAACGGAGCCTTCACCTTGAGCTACCCCGCGCAGAGCATGGTGGGCGAACTGGAAGTGCGCGACCTGTCAGGGCGCTTGGTGCTGCGGGAGCGCGTACCGCAATGGAGCCAAGTGCATCGGGTGCAACTGCACGAGGCAGCGGGGATGTACCAGTGCCGGATAACTTGGGGGTCATTGAGCGCAGCGGTGCGCCTCATGATCGGACCGTGAGAAAAACATTCACCTTCCTATTGTGCGCTGTGGCGCTGCAGGTGGCCGCCAATTCAAAGGCCCTGACCGCCGCAGGCGTGAAGGCCGCTAACGCTGCGATCGCCACCAGCGAAGTGATCGAAGCGAACGAAAAGATGGTGAACGAGATATACCTCAGCACCGTGGCGAAGGACATCGATGGGTTTTCAGCTG
>CAZFAW010000005.1:21397-23888 GCA_964517015.1 uncultured Chryseobacterium sp. | reverse complement strand
ACCGCGCGGATCCCTTCCTTGCGCAAGGCCGCTTCGAGCATCGCATCGTTGCTGCTGAAGATGCGGCCTGTACGGGGTGAGGCGGTCGCGGCGAACTCATCCCCCGTGACAAGCACGCCGACCTTCGGCCGGGGGGAGGCAGGGACCCGTGTGAGACCAAGGCCGGCCAGCAGCCCGATCGAAGCGGGATCGTACATCGAGCCCCGTTCATGGACGATATCGCCTGCTCGCGCCTGTTCACCCGCCTGTCGCACGTTCGCGAACCTCGTAAGGCGGTGATCCGTGTGCGAGATCATGCCCCCCTCGCGCTTCACGAATTCCTGCATCACCACGGTATCCGTGAACATGGGCATCATCGCACCCGTGAAGATCCTGGCGCATTCTCCCGGCCGAACAGGAACGTCGGAATGCTGTCCGGCGGCCACTTCCCTCACCACCTTCCATTCGTTGCGCCCATCGAAGGCGAAGGCATATCCGTCCACCGCGCTGCACGGGAAAAGCGGGTGGTCCACCGGCGAGACCAGGTTATCGTTGGAGAGATAGTGCCCGAGCGCGTCGACCAGGTCGAACCAAGTTTCCTGCAACGGCACCACCTTGGCGAGCACGATCCGCTTCGCCTCCTCGAGCCCGATCACGGCCAGATCAATTTAACGCTTGCCAGCAGCAACACCGCACCCAGGGCCTGACGCAATCGTGGTTCCGGCGTACGATGGGCTCCGACCCAGCTGCCCAGCAACCCGCCGGCGATGGCCACGGCCGTCCAAAGGAGAAGTTGGCCGGAGAAGGCATGACCGAGGCCCTGCACCCGGACCAGCCCCGCTGCGCTGTTCACGAGAATGAAAAGCGCGCTGGTGGCCGCCGTGGTCTTCGCATCGGCCCAGCCGCACAGGAGCAGCACGGGGCTCAGCAGGATGCCGCCGCCGATGCCGAGCGCGCCGGCGAGCGTACCGATGGCGCCGCCGATCGGCAGTGCCGCGGCGAGCGGGACCGGTCGAGCGGTTGGCCCCCTTCCGGCGAACAGGCCGAACATGCGCAAGGCCGCCACCACCACGCAGGCGCCCAGAAGGCGCAGATAAAGCTCCCGATCGAGCGTGATACCCGCCC
The DNA here is from genome assembly GCA_964517015.1 of uncultured Chryseobacterium sp. Taxonomy (GTDB): domain Bacteria; phylum Bacteroidota; class Bacteroidia; order Flavobacteriales_F; family PHOS-HE28; genus PHOS-HE28. The sequence goes on along the minus strand of CAZFAW010000005.1, from coordinate 22,784 downwards.
CGATGAACGCGAACGGGACGCTCAATACGGCGAACGGCCAGAACAGATCCCAGCGGAAATGCCCCTCACGCCGGTAGTTCACGAAGCCCACGAGGCTCACGCACGAATTCATGATCAACGCGGCCGGCTTCATGGTCTCCGGGGCCACGTGCGCGAGTCCCATCAATGCGAGATAGCCGCTGGCTCCGCCATGGCCCACCAGTGCGTATGCGAAAGCGACCCCGGCGATCGCGCCGATGAGGAGTACTTCGTTCATCGGGGTGGAGCGAGCGAGATCCAGTTCGAGCCGCTCCACAGTTCGATCGCGCCATTGGTCACGGGCTCGCCACGCAGGATCGCGCGTGCGCGTGCCGCCATCACCTTCCCCACCTCCTCGAGCAGGTCGATCGGGACCTGGCGCATATCGCAACCGTCCTGCGCCGCACCCGCTCGCCCATTGAAGAGGTCGTTCCGGTGGAGCGTGGAGCCCTCGCCGGTGGCATGCAGCACGATCACCTGACCCTGGTGCTGGTGCACGCCCCCGCTCACGAGCGGGATGCCGAGCGTGCCGCATGTACGGTCGATCAGGTGCTTGGCGTGCAGATCGTCCACGCCTTCGACCACCAGGTCCGCCCCGCGGAGCAGGTGTTCGGCGTTCCCATCGTCCACGAACGCATCCACGCCATCGGCGGTCCCGGTGGCGATGATCTGTCGCATCCAGCCGGCCGCAGTGGTGGCCTTGGGAAAGCCGATGTCCATATCCTCGTACAGCGGCTGACGGCCCAGGTTCGCGGCCTCGACGCGATCGCCGTCAACGATCACGAGCGAACCGATGCGCATGCGCGCGAGGCGGGGAAGCACCGCGCAACCCAGTGCGCCGGCGCCCACCACCACCACCCGTTCACCCGAAATGGAAGGACCGCCGGGCATTGCCATGCGGTCCTAAAAGTACGGGTGGCCCCGTGGGCGGCTACTCCACGGAGTACGTCAACTCGAACGTCGCGTCGATCTCGCGGGAAGAGGGGTTCTCCGCATCGCTCACCACCACGTGCAGGTCGCCCGTGAGCGTGTGGTCCGCTGCATCGAACGTGGTGATGTGCAAGGTGCCCGGATCCCCGTTGGTGGAGGTGAAGGTGGTTCCCGCCTCGCTCCAAACCACGGCGTTGTGCATCTCGTCGATGGGGAATTCGCCCACGCCCAACGAATCGATCTGCAAGCCGAACAACTGACCGGTGAGGGCGAGGCCGTTCACGATCAGCTCGCCATCGGGCGAAGCGATGGCGGCCAGGTTCGCATTGGCGCACCAGTCCGCATCGTCCACGGTAAGTTCCATCCGGTGGCCGTCACTGCCGCAACTTCCCGGGAGGGTGGGTGTGGCGGTGGGGTCATCGGGCTTCACACAAGCCGT
>CAZFAW010000005.1:11801-21297 GCA_964517015.1 uncultured Chryseobacterium sp. | reverse complement strand
CTGCTCCATTCGTTCATCCCGGTGGCCACATCCACCACCACATCCTCCAGTGTGCTCGCGCACGACCAGCTCGGGGTCTCCACCTCCCAATCGTAGAAGAAGTAGTAGTACTCCAGGGCGTTCGCGCCGTCCACGCTGCTGGTGGTGATGCTCCCCAACGTGCCGAGGGCGAAGGGATAAGGCGGGTTGGTGCCGTTGCCATCGCGCCACAACAAGGGGTTGGCCGAAATGCAGCGCAATCCGTAAGGGCCGCCGGCGGGCACTTCGAAATCGAGTTGCACGCGACTTTCCCCATCGGGCACGGAGAACGATCCCGAAGCGAGCGTGGTTCCGGTGTTCTCGTCGATCACCGCGATGGTGCGGAAGGCCGCGCCCTGGGCGTACACTTTCACCGAACGGATCACCATGTCCTCGTAGGCTTCGAAGATCTCGTAGTTGTCCGCGTTCGTATGGTACTGGCCGAGGGGTGAGGCGGTGGAGATGCGGTCCACGGGTCCGCCGTAGTACTCGTCGCCTCCCACCTGGTTCACATCGGCCACGTAGTACGTGGTGGTGGCGCCGAGGAAGGGCGTGGTCCAGGGGCTGCCTGCACCCACCTGGTTGGTACCTGCGGCATCGTCGTACCAGATCACGTTGGTGCCGGTGGCGGTCAGGTCGGCGGTGCCTGGCGCGGCCAGGAACACATCGGCGGCGGTGGGTTGGGCGGGCACGGAAAGTACCGTGACCTCCACAGGCTCCGATGTGAAGGGACCGCAGAAGCCGTCCACCGTCACGGAGTACGTGCCGGCGGTGCTCACCGTGATGCTCTGGCTGGTGGGGCCGTTGCTCCACGACCAGCCCGATGCATCGGAAGCGGTGAGGGTGACTTCATCGCCGTCGCAGAAGGTCGGTTCGCCGCTGAGGGAAACGGTCGGGGTTTCGTCCGGATCCTCCTGCACGAAGATGCTCGCCATGTCGGTGCAACCGGCACCATCGTCGATGGTCACGGTGATGGTGCCGCCCTGAGTGACATCGATGCTCTGCGACGAACCGCCCACGCTCCAGGTGTAGTTGTACCCGGGGTTGGCCGTGAGGGTGAGCGGGGCGCCCCCCGTGCATACGATCGCGGGACCCGAGGCGATGATCTCGGCCACAGGGGCGATGCATGCGCCTTCGATGGCGGTGATGGTCTGGTCGGCGGTGAAGGGGCCGTAGGTCTCCACGATGCCGCTGGGCCAGTGGATCTCCACGGTGGTGATGTCGGTGTACGTGCCCATGCCGAAGTTCAGTGCGAAGCTGTTCACCAGGCCGTAGCTCTCGCCGGCGTGCACTTCACGGATCATCTGGCCGAAGGGGCCCGTGATCTTCACGCGGGCGCCGATCGCATCGCGGTTGCTGATGGTGCCCTGCAGGCGCACGCGGAACCAGTGGTTGTTGTTCGGCACGGCCAGCCACAGGCGGTCCGGGAACGAGGGGTTCGGGTTGATGTAGCCATCGCCATAGCTGGCGAACACGTCCTCGAAACCGTCCTCGTTCAGGTCGCCGATGGCGAAGCTGTGCATGGTGGCGGTCGCGGGGAACACGTTCGACACTTCGTCGAAGGTGCCATCGCCGTTGCCTTTGAAATAGTGGTGCGCGCTGGCCGTGAGCACGTCCAGGTAGCCGTCGTTGTCGAAGTCGCGGAAGAGGCCCTGCAGGAAGAACCCGGTGACCTCCAGGCCGCTGCCCGCTGTCACTTCGGTGTAGTGCCCTGTGCCGTCGTTCTCGAACAGCATCATCGTGTTGTCGTGGTTGGTGCTCACCACGTCCATGTCGCCGTCGTTGTCGTAATCGCCGAAGTCACTGGTCCAGGTCTGGTAATGGTTCTCAAGACCGTAGAGGTCGGCATCGTCCGTGTAATGGTTGGTGCCGTCGTTCACGAACAGGCGGTTCCATCGGCGGCAATCGTTGGGATCGTTCACGCCCTGGCGGCAATGGCTGATGTAGAGGTCCAGGTCGCCATCGTTGTCGAAATCGGTGAAGGTGCTGCCGTAGTTGCCGCTCATATCGCCGGCGGTACCGGTGCATGTGGTGGCCCAGTTGATGTAGGCGTTGTTGATCTGCGGCACACCGGCGGCATCGGTGAACCAGATGTTCGGGGAGCCGTCATCGTGGCAGGAGAACACGTCCACACGGCCATTGTTGTCCAGGTCGCCCAGGCTCATGCATTGGGTGAAGATGTCCGGTCCGTTCAGGTCGGTGGTGGTGAACACGCCCGGCGAGGAGATGCGCACGTAGTGCGTGCCGTCGTAGGAACCTCCGCTCACCACGTCCTTGTGGCCGTTGTTGTCGATATCGCCGATGGCCCACCCCCATTGCCCGGCGCTGCTCACCGTACCGTAATCGTAGGCGGTGAAGGAGCCGTCCGCGTTCTGGTACTTCACGATCACGTGGTCGCTGTTGTCCAGGATCGCGATGTCGTCCCGGCCGTCATCGTTCATGTCGCACACGCCCATGCAACCGCCACTGGCGGTGGCCGTGCCGAGCAGCGCGGGCGAATTGATGTAAGTGACCTGGCACCAGGCTGGAATGGAAAGCAGCACGGCACCGAGCGTAGGGATCGTTCGCATGGGGAATGGTCGGGTTACGGGAGGAAGGGTTCGTTGCAGGTGGCGCCGAAATTAACGGGAGCTTGCTTGTCCCCGAACACGGGGAACGGGCAGGCGGGGGATCCTGCGGTCGCTCAACCGGCCCGGTGCGTCGCCGCACCGCCTTCCACCAGGGGGGGCTGGTCCACCACGGCGCGCTGCCGGCGTATGCTCTCGGCGTGCACGGCCTCCATGAACGCCTGCACGAAACGCTCGTCCAAGCCCAGGTGCCTGGCTAGTTTCAACTGCCGCCGCATGATGCTCTCCCACCGCTCGGGTTGCAGGATGGCCACGTTGTGCGCCTGCTTGTACTCTCCGATGCGCTCGGCCACGTCCATGCGGGCCCCGAGCTTTTGCGCGATCTCCTCGTCGAGTTGATCGATCAGGTCGCGCAAGGCCTGCAATTCGTCGTGGCCTTCGGCCCCGGGGGCCGAACGCCGGAAGATGAGACTCTCCAGCAGGTGGCGAAGACCGTCCGGATCCACCTGTTGGTCCGCATCGCTCAGGGCGTTGGCAGGATCCACATGGGTCTCGATCATCAACCCGCTGAAGTTGAGGTCCAGCGCCTGCTGAGCCACCTCGCCCAGTTTCTCGCGCTGGCCTGCGATGTGGCTCGGATCGCAGATCAGCTCCAGGTCGGGGAACATGCCTTTCAACCGGATGGGGAATTCCCACATGGGGCTGTTGCGGTAGGGCGTGCGCTCGAACCAACTGAACCCGCGATGCACCGCGGCGAGCTTGCGCAGTCCTGCGGCATACAACCGCTCCAACGCACCGGCCCAGAGCTTCAGGTCCGGGTTGATCGGGTTCTTCACCAGTACGGGCACATCGGTGCCGCGCAGGGCGTCGGCGATCTCCTGCACGCTGAAGGGACTGGGGGTGGTGCGCGCTCCGATCCAGAGCAGATCGACGCCGGCCCGCAGGCAGGCCTCCACGTGCTGGGCCGTGGCCACCTCGGTGGCGGTGAGCAGGCCGGTCGCCGCTTTCGCGCTGCGCAACCAATCCAGCGCCCGTTCACCGGCCCCTTCGAACTGTCCCGGCTGGGTGCGCGGCTTCCACACGCCGGCCCGGAACACCTTTGCGCGGCCTGCGGCGGCGATCCCGCGCGCCGTGGCCAACAGCTGGCCTTCGCTCTCCGCACTGCACGGTCCTGCGATCACCAGCGGCCGGTCCAAACCGAGCCCCCATTCCGGGAAGGGTGCGGGATGGAGCGAGGGGCGTTCCATGCGGGTACGAAAGTAGGACCGGTGCGGGCAGCGCAAGGCCCGGGTCATTCCGCACCGGCAACCACCACCACGAACTCGCCGCGGGGTTCGTGCGCCCGGAAGTGGTCCTTCAGCCCGGACAGCGTACCGCGCAAGGTTTCCTCGTGCAACTTGCTCAGTTCGCGCGAAATGCTGGCAGCCCGGGCCGGGCTGAAAACCGATACGAACTCGTCGAGCGCTTTGAGCAGGCGGTGCGGGCTTTCATAGAACACCATGGTGCGCGTCTCGGTACGCAGGCCCTCCAACCGGGTGCGACGGCCCTTCTTCTGCGGAAGGAACCCCTCGAACACGAAACGTTCGCAGGGCAGGCCGCTAAGCACCAGGGCAGGCACGAACGCCGTGGGGCCGGGAAGGCATTCCACAGGCACGCCGTTGCGAATGCACTCGCGCACCAGCAGGAACCCCGGGTCGCTGATCGCGGGCGTACCCGCATCGCTCACCAGCGCGAACCGTTCGCCAGCGGCCAGTCGCTGCGCGAGCTGTTCCACCATGCGGTGCTCGTTGTTGATGTGGAAGGCGATCAGCGGCTTGTGGAGTCCCAGGTGCTGCAACAAACGTCCGCTCACGCGCGTGTCCTCGGCGATCACGGCATCGCACTCGGAAAGGACGCGCCGGGCGCGCAAGGTGATGTCCTCGAGGTTGCCGATGGGCGTAGGTACGACCACGAGTGGAGCGGCGCTCATTTGAGCGTGCCGATCACATCGGCGAGCGTATGGAAGAGGTCGGGGAATTCCGTCAGCGGCAGTGTACCGGGCTTGTCGTTCACATCGTGGTAGGCGGCTATGCCACCGAGGGTGTAGATGAAGATGGCGGGCACGCCACGGCGCATGAAGGGGCAATGGTCGCTGTTGCAGGCGGGCCCGCGTTGCTGGATCGAGGCCAGCCGCGGGTTCCGGGTGTTCGCCGCCACCAGTTTGTCGTAGACCGCCTTCTGCTCCGTGGCGTTCACCACCATGATACCGTCGTCGCCTGTGCCCAGGATGTCCAGGTTGATCATCAGCTTCACCCAGGCCAGGTCGATCGGCCGGTCCACGGCGCACCATTCACTGCCCTTCAGCCCGATCTCCTCGCCCGCGAAGGCGATGAAGAGGATGTTGCAGCGTGCCGGGTGCTTCACGAAGTGCTCGGCCAGGGCGAGCAGCATGGCGGAACCGCTGGCGTTGTCGTTCGCTCCCGGGAACATGGCATCCGGGCCCATCATGCCCAGATGGTCGTAGTGTGCGCTGATGATCAGCCAATCCTTGCTCCCCCCTTTCGCCGGAGCCACGCCCAGCACGTTCCGGGCGGTATGCCGCGGAACGAGCGTATTGCGCACGTCGATGTCGAGCACCGCGGCACTGTCCGGCCAGGTCTCCTTGCTGATCTCGATCAACGGATAGGGCAGTGCGGTGGAGGCCACGCTCCAGGTGAGCTTGCCGCTGGCTTTCCGGATCACCGGACCATACCGCATCAACTCACGTTCGTACGCGGCATACAAGGCCAGGGTGTCCTTGTTCGCTGTCGGGGGGAGATCGAGCAGGCTGGCTTTACCGGTCACCACGCCGAGCGTTACCGAGCGCCGCTCCGGGCCCTCGAAGTCGTGGGGGGTCAAATGAACGATGTCGAATCGGCCCGTCGCCTTGCCGCTTTCGGGATCCACGATGAAATCGACGCCCGGGGTGTACTCACCACCGTCGATCGTCACCTTGCAACTGTCGGGGAAGGTGTTCACCGCGAAGGTGAACGGTTCGAACCAGCCCTTCTCCAGCGGCTTCAACCCGACGCGTTGGAACTGGCGTTGCATGAATTCCGCCGCGCGGACATCGCCGTTCTCCACGTATCCCCGACCCTGGTAGCGGGGCGCGCATAGCGAGTCGACCATCGCGTGCGCGTTCGCGCGCAGTGCCGCATCGTCCTGCGCATTGGCGAGCAGCGCACAGGCCAGCACCGCGGAACAGATGGGTGTACGCAGGGGGATCATGGGAATCGTCGTTGGATGCGATCCTGGAACGCGGTCATCACATCCTCCGCGGGCGGCTTCGACAATTTCTCCAGCACTTCGGACCGCACGATGGCTTGCGCCGCCTCGAGTCCCTGTGCCGCATCAATGGACCGGATCGTTCGTTCATAGGCGCCCGCATCCTTGCCGAAGAGCTCGGCGATGAACCAGAACTTCTCGCTGATCGGGATCGAACGCATCAGGTCTTTCACGGGCCGGGGCGCCGTTGAGGGTGACGGTGATGGTGGAGCAGCAGCGCGTTCGGAGCGGGCCGCGGCACGTTTCTCCTTCTTCACCTGTTTCTCGTGCTCGATCGCTTCGATCAACGTGATCTGGCGCGGATCGCCGAGCGGGCTGCTCACATCGAGCCGGATCGGCGGGGGTTCGCTCACCGGAGGCGGAGCGGGAACGCGCGCACCCTTCACCTTTTCTTCGCGGGCCTTGTGCCGCAGCACCACCAGATGCTCATGGAGCTCGCGCGCCTCCTCTGCGGCCTTCTCCAATCCATCGAGGTCGAGGGTCCCCTTCTCCAACTCGCCGATGCGCCCGGACAGGGCGGCCACCAGTGCGGCGAGCCGTGGGGAGGAAGGACCGGAGGCCATCTGCGATCGGGGGTCAGGGGCGAAGTTGTCTAATTTCACGCCCGCTCCAAAGCGCCCGTTCGCCCGCGCCCAGCAAGGGAAGCCGCATGTTCCTCGAACGCAATGCCGACCGTGGCGCCCGCAAGGGTTGGATCGAGGTGATCTGTGGCAGCATGTTCAGCGGAAAAACGGAGGAGCTGATCCGCCGATTGCGCCGCGCGGAATTCGCCCGGCAGCGCACCGAGATCTTCAAGCCCAGCATCGATACCCGGTACGACGAAGTGGAAGTGGTGAGCCACGATGCCAACAGCATCCGCAGCACCCCGATCCCCTCGTCCAGCAACCTTTTGCTGCTGGCCGACGGCATCGACGTGGTGGGGATCGACGAAGCCCAGTTCTTCGACGATGCCCTGCCCTCCGTGTGCGAACAACTCGCAGGCAGCGGTGTACGCGTGATCGTCGCGGGGCTCGACATGGATTTCCAGGGGCGCCCCTTCGGCCCCATGCCGCAACTGATGGCCATGGCCGAGTTCGTGACCAAGGTGCATGCCATCTGCATGCGCTGCGGTGAGCTCGCCACCTTCAGTCACCGCACCCACCAAAGCACCGACCTGATCCACCTGGGCGAGACCGACAGCTACGAGCCGCTCTGCCGCTCCTGCTTCGACAAGGCCCGCGCCGAACAGATGGATGCGGTGGCCCGCAAGGCCGCGCCGTGATGGGACCGCACGGTCATCGCCTGCGCGACCTGGCCGCCGCCACGGGCGGCACCCTTTCAGGTGATGGCGAGGCGCGTGTGGAGCACCTGGTCGTCGACACGCGCAAGCCCGTACCGCAGGACGGCGCGCTCTTCGTGGCGCTGAAAGGCCCGCACCACGATGGCCATGCCTACTTGGAGGCCATGTACCAGCGCGGGGTGCGCCATTTCCTCGTGGGCACCGGTACCACGGTGCCGGCCGGGTGCAATGCGATCCACGTGAACGATACCTGGGACGCCCTGCACCGCATGGCCGCGTGGCACCGCGGGCACCACCACGCCCGCGTGGTCGGCATCACCGGCAGCAATGGCAAGACGGTGGTGAAGGAGTGGCTCTTCCAGATGCTCCATGACCAGGAACGGATCGTGCGCAGCCCGGGATCGTGGAACAGCCGCCTGGGCGTGCCCCTGAGCGTGTGGGAACTGGCGCCGGAGCATACGCTGGCGCTGTTCGAAGCGGGCATCAGCAAGCCGGGCGAAATGGACGCGTTGCGCGCCATCATCCGTCCCGACATCGGCATCTTCACCAACATAGGTCCGGCGCACGCACGCGATTTCGCGAACGATCGGGAGAAGGCGCTCGAGAAGGTGAAGCTCTTCCGCGATGTGCGGGCGATCGTCTATTGCCGCGACCACGCCGTTGTGCGCGAAGCCATCGGTGCCGGGCTCGACCGCAGCTGCGTGCACCTGGACTGGTCGCGCGAACAAAGCGCCTTCGTGCACCTGGTGAACGAGCAGCGCACGTCCTCGGGCATCGCGCTGCGCCTGTTGCACGATCACCGCGACTTCACGGTGCAACTGCCGTTCGACGATGCTGCTTCGGTGGAGAACGCCCTGCACAGCATCACCCTGCTGCTGCACCTGGGCCACGACCCGGAATGGATCGCCGCCCGCGTACAGCGCCTGCAACCGGTTGCCATGCGCCTTCGCACGCTCGATGGTGTGCACGGCAGCACGCTGATCGACGACAGCTACAGCAACGACCTCGCCTCACTGGGCATCGCGCTCGACCACCTCGATGCGCTCGCGCAGGACCGCCCGCGCGTGGTGGTCCTGAGCGACATCCTCGGGAGCGGGCTGCAACCAGCCGATCTGCACGGGCGCGTGGCCACCTTGTTGCAGCGCGCGCGCGTGCACCGGCTGATCGCCGTGGGGCCGCAGCTGGCCGGCAGCAAAGGACTTTTCCCCGCGAACACGATCCACGTGGCCAACGCCGCCGCGGTGGTGCATGCGCTGGACGCGCACGATCTCGCCAATGCCGTGGTGCTGGTGAAAGGTGCGCGCGACTTCGCCTTGGAACGAGTGGTGGAGCACTGGCAGGAAAAGACGCACGGTACCGTGCTGGAGATCGACCTGGAGGCGGTGCGGCACAATCTGGACCACTACCGGGAGGCATTGGGCACCGCCGGAGCGGGCGGCGGGCGCGTGCGCATCATGGCCATGGTGAAAGCCTTCGGCTACGGCGGTGGCGCACTGGAACTGGCACGGCTCTTCGCGCATGCGAACGTGGACCACCTGGGCGTGGCCTATGCCGATGAAGGGATCGACCTGCGCCAGAACGGCATCCGCACGCCGATCATGGTCATGAACCCGGAGCCGGTGCCCCTGGAACTGCTGCGCCGCTTCGACCTGGAACCCGTGGTGTACCATGCCGCATCGCTGCAAGCCGCCCTGGCGTTCGCACGCACGCATCCCGATGCGCCACCCGTGCACCTGAAGCTGGACACCGGCATGCACAGGCTCGGGTTCACTGAAACGGAACTGCCGGACGCACTGGAGCGGTTGCGGCACGCACAAGGCCTCACGGTGGGCAGCCTCTTCTCGCACCTGGCCGCCAGCGAAGAACCCGCGCACGACGGGTTCACGCGCGCGCAGATCGAGCGCTTCACGCGCATGGCGGGCGCGGTGCTCGGCGTGCTGGACCATCGCCCCTTGCTGCACCTGGCCAACAGCGCGGGCGCCACACGCTGGCCCGAAGCGCGCTTCGACATGGTCCGACTGGGCATCGGCCTGCACGGCATCGGTGCGGACGAGCGTGAGACGGCCGTATTGCGCCCGGCGGCCGCATTGCGAACACCGATCGCCCAGATCAAGTTCGTGGCGCCCGGCGACAGCATAGGGTACGGCCGCACGTACACCGCCGAACGTCCGCAACGCATCGCGATCCTGCCCATAGGGTATGCCGACGGGCTTTCGCGCCGCCTGGGCAATGGGCGCGGCCGCGTGTGGATCCGCGACCATGCCGCCCCCTTCGTGGGCACCATTTGCATGGACATGTGCATGGTGGACGTGACCGCGATCGACTGCCG
>CAZFAW010000005.1:5673-11701 GCA_964517015.1 uncultured Chryseobacterium sp. | reverse complement strand
CTGCAAGCGACCCTGAACCCGAACGGACCATGAACCACCTGATCCCCACCACCCTGCTCGCCGGCATCCTGCTGCTGCCGCGCGCGAGCCACGCCCAGGAAGCCGAGTACCTCCAGGGCGACATCCTCGTGATGCTCGCCCCGGGTGCCGATGTGAAACGCATCGCCGAAGACCTGGCCACGCACAACGGTTTCGCCACGCACCTGAACGTGGTGCGTGAGTTGAGCAAACCCATGCGCACCTGGTTGTTGCACTATGAGAACCCCGCGATCGCCCAGACGGTGATGCTGCGCGCCGTGGAGCGGCACCGCGCGGTGATGCTGGCGCAGAACAACCACGTGGTGCACGAGCGCGCCGTTCCCAACGACGCCAACTACGGGCAACAGTGGCAACACGACAACATCGACAGTGAGCTGGCCTGGGACATCACCACCGGGGGGCTCACCGCAACCGGCGATACCATCGTGGTGGCGATCATGGAGAACGCCGACCTGCCGCACGCCGATCTGGTGGCCAATGCCTGGCACAACTACATGGAGGTGCCCAACAACGGCGTGGACGACGACGGGAACGGATACATCGACGACTTCGACGGCTGGAACACCGCCGGGAACAACGACAACGTGTACGGCGGCAGCCACGGTACCTCGGTGGCCGGTATGATCGGCGCGCACGGCAACAACAGCATCGGCGTGGCGGGCGCCAATTGGAACGTGAAAATGATGCCGGTGACCTACGGCAGCCTGACCGACGCGGCCGTGATGGAGGTTTACACCTATCCGCTGACCATGCGCCAGCTCTACAACCAGAGCGGGGGCAACTCGGGTGCGTTCGTGGTGGTGACCAACGCCAGCTGGGGCATCGACGGTGCGGACCACACCGACTTCCCGCTCTGGTGCGCGATCTACGATTCGCTCGGCACCGAAGGCGTGCTGAACTGCGGCGCCACGGCCAACAACAACGTGGACATCGACGTGGTGGACGACATGCCCACCGGTTGCGAGAGCGACTTCATGATCAGCGTGACGGCCACGAACACCTCCGACATGCGCACCTTCAGCGGGTACGGCGCCACCACGATCGATGTGGGCGCACCCGGTGAGAACATCTACACCACCCAGATCGGCGGCGGGTACGGCTTCACAAGCGGCACCAGCTTCGCAAGCCCCCTCACCGCAGGGGTGATCGCACTGCTCTACAGCGCGCCCTGTGCCAGCCTCATGGACCTGGTGCATTCGGATCCCATGGCGGGGGCGCTCTACGTGCGCGAAGCCTTGTTCGAAGGCGTTGAACAAGTGGGCAACCTGCCGGGCAACACCGTGACCGGCGGCCGCATCAACAGCCACCACAGCCTCCAGTACATCCTGGACAATTGCGGCGCATGCCCCGGCGCCACGGGCCTGGCCGCCACCAACCCGGCCATCGGCGCTTCCGACCTGAGCTGGAACAGCAGCAGCCCGGGGCCCTTCAACCTGCGGTACCGCACCAACGGGCTGGGCGCATGGACCACGATCGGCAGCGTGTTCTCGCCGTTCAACATCACCGCGCTCGATGCATGCACCGAGTACGAGTTCCAGGTGGAAGTGGTGTGCGATACGACCACCAGTGGCTGGAGCGCCTCCTACGTGTGGACCAGCGAAGGCTGCTGCGTGCCCCCCGACGACCTGACGCTCGGCTTCTACGGCGACAACACCGTGAACGTGTTCTGGACCCCCGTGCTTGCAGCCACCGCGTACGACCTGCAGATCAGCGAGGCCGGCAGCGGCATCTGGACCACGGTGCCGCTGGTGTCGAATTCGTACTACGAGTTCTCCGGGCTCACCGCTTGCACGACCTACGAGATCCAGGTGCGTACCGAATGCGGTGGCACGCCCACGAGCTGGGGACCGGTCCTCACCGTGACCACCATGGGCTGCGGCGCCTGCCTGGACCAGACCTACTGCGTCTCCGTGAGCGACAACGCCTCGGAGGAATGGATCGCCGGTGTGCAGCTCGGTACGCTGAACAACGTTTCGGGCAGCGACGACGGGTACGGTGACTACACGGGGAATTCCACCGACCTCACGATCAACGTGACCACGCCGATCACGCTCACACCGGGTTTCGCAGGCAGCACGTTCGACGAGTGGTTCACCGTATGGATGGATCTGGACCAGGACGGCGCCTTCACCACCACGGGCGAGAAAGTGTACGATGCAGGTGGCACCACCACCACGGCGATCACGGGCAACATCACCGTTCCGGTGGGCACGCCCACGGGCATCACGCGCATGCGGGTGATCATGGTGTACGACGCCGTGGCCACCAGCGGCTGCGAGGATGCGTACGACTACGGTGAAACGGAGGACTATTGCGTGAACATCGTGGAGGGCGGCAGCGGCATCGCGGGCCCGGCACCGACGATCAGCGGCAGCGTGTTCCCCGATCCCGCCGATCGCGACGTGTTCTTCGACCTGATCGGGGTGAGCGGACCGCTTACGATCGAACTGCTGGACAACACCGGCCGCGTGGCGGCCCGCAAGACGGTGGAGCACGGCCGCGCCACCTTGACCACCGCGTGGCTCAACGACGGCCTCTACGTATGGCGCGTGCTGCAAAGCGGCACGGAACTTCAGCGCGGCAAGCTGATGGTCGCGCACTGATCGCACCGCACCTCCCAGGAACGGTCCCGCTTTCAGCGGGACCGTTCCTGTTCAGGGGTCTATCTTGGCCAGCGTCCATGCGCCTTTCGGCCGTCATCATCACGCTGAACGAGGAACGGAACCTGGCGCGCTGCCTCGCTTCGCTCAAGGACGTGGCCGACGATGTGGTGGTGGTCGATTCCTTCAGCAGCGACCGCACCGGAGCGATCGCGAAGGAGCATGGCGCACGATTCGTGCAGCACGCCTTCGAGGGCCACATCGAACAGAAGAACTGGGCGATCACCCAGGCGGCCCACCCCTGGGTGCTCTCGCTCGATGCGGATGAAGCGCTGAGCGATGCATTGCAGGCTTCGATCCGCGCGGTGAAGCAGGACGGCACGGCGGACGGGTACACCATGAACCGCCTCACCAACTATTGCGGGCGTTGGATCCGTCACGGTGGCTGGTATCCGGACGTGAAGCTGCGCCTCTGGGACAGCCGCAAGGGGCGCTGGGGCGGGGAGAACCCGCACGACCGGTACGAGATGGGAACGGGATCACGGATCGAACACCTGGAAGGCGACCTGCTGCACTATAGCTACCACAGCATCGCCGACCATTACCGGCAGGTGGAGTATTTCACCACGATCGCCGCGAAGGCACGCGCCGCCCAGGGCCGGTACGGCACCGTGCTGCACCGCATGTTCAGCCCCGTGGCCCAATTCCTCGGCGGTTACCTGCTGCGGCTCGGTTTCCTGGACGGCGGGGCGGGGTTCACCATCGCCCGGATCAGCGCGTACGCCACCTGGCTGAAGTACGACAAGCTGCGACGAATGGCCCCACGCACATGAACGTTCCCGGCCACGTGGTGTTGAGCCGCCCCGATGCCGTGGGCGACGCCGTGGTGACCTTGACCACCGCAGGATGGATCAAGCATCATGCACCGTCCACCCGCATCACGGTGATCACGAAGGCCTACGCGCGAGCGGTCTGGCAATGCAGTACGCACGCGGATCGGATCATCACGCTTGAGGAACTGGAGTCTGCGGGCGATGCCGGTGCACCGGAGCTGCTCCGGGGGTTGCGCGCCGATGCCATCGTGCACGTCTTCCCGCATCGCTCCGTGGCGAGGTGGGCCAAGCGCGCCGGGATCCCGCGCCGGATCGGGACAGGTCACCGGTGGTGGCACTGGACCACATGCAACGAGCGTGTGTCCTTCAGCCGGCAACGCAGCCTGTTGCACGAGGGCCAGTTGAACGGCAAGCTGCTCGCGCCTTTCGGGCTTCCCATGCCGCCCGATGTCGCTTCCTTGGTGCCCGTGCTCGGCTTCGTTGCACCGCTGCCTGCACCACGGGTGAAGGCGTTGTTCGCGCCTGGCAAGAAGCACCTGGTGGTGCATCCCCTGCTGGGGAGCGGCGTGGGCTGGGGACTGCACAACCATGCGGCGCTGCTCCGCGCGCTCGATCCCGCCCGCTGGCAGGTGTTCGTGACCGGTACGGCCGCCGAAGCGGACCGCTACCGCGGTGCGTTGCCGCTGGATGCCCCGCACGTGCGCGACCTGGGCGGGGCCTTGTCGCTCGAGGAGCTGATCACATTGATCGCTGCGAGCGACGCATTGGTCGCCGCGAGCACGGGCCCCCTGCACATCGCTGCGGCGTGCGGCATCCGCGCGATCGGCCTGTTCAGCATGCGGCGGCCGATCTTTCCCGCACGGTGGGCACCGATCGGCCGCGACGCGCACGCCCTGGTGCACGATAACGCCTGCCCCGATTGCGCCGCCGGTCGTGCGTGCACATGCATCACCCGCATACCCGTGCAGCGCGTGCTTGACCTGCTCCGCGACATCGCGCCATCAGCCAGCGCCTGAAGCTTCCAACTGCGAGATCAGCCAGCGGTGCGCGTCGCGCTCCTCGTCGAAGACCATCGCGGGAAAGGCCTGCTGGAAATACATGAAGTAGAGCTTCGTGGCGGTGTGCATTTGTGCGCTGTCCGTGACCACCGCCAAGGCGAGAATGCAACCCCGGTCGCGCGTTGCACGGAAGTGGTCTTCATTGGTGGCGAGCGGGTTCACCGGCACCTCCGCCGGAAGGATCACCAGCACGGCGCTCGACAATGGTCCGCACAACCGATCGCGGACTTCTCCGTCCGCCTTCAGCCGTTCGGGCGTGAAGGTTGCCGAAGGCTTGTACCGCTGCCGGATGTACCGGGGGCCGATGCGATCGAACACACAGCTTTCCGTCTCCTCCAGCGTCGTGATCCCTTCCATGCATCGCAGGGGTCGGTTTCCCGGGGCATAGACGGGAGTGCGTGTCGAGCGGTTGGGTGGCCGTCGAAAAAATGGTGCGAGCAACCGTTCGGAACGGGCATCGTCCTCGCCTCCAGGTACGCTACCGGTCCCGCAGGACCGCAGCGCGTTCCGTGATCTCAACGCACCACCATCAACGGCGTGCGGAGGAACCGTTCGTTCGAGCGGACCTCGAGCACATAGCTGCCGGCCGGTAATCCGCCAACGGGAACCGACCCCGTGAACGGTTCGGGCGAACGCACTTCGCGGCCCTTCGCGTCGAGCACGCGGACCGCGGATCCCCGCTCCACACCCGAAAGGAACACCTCATCGGCAACCGGATTCGGGTACACGGTGATCTCCGTCGCTTCGATCGAAGCCATACCGGTGGTGGAATACTCGATCTCCACATCATCCACCAGCAGTCGCGTTCCCAGGTGCGTATCGCTGCCCGGCGCCACGGTGCGGAACAGGATGTTGATCGTGGCCGCACTGTCGGGCGAGGTATACACGATCGGCACTTCCAGTTGGGAATACGTACCGGAGGTGCTTCCGATGTGCAATGCGCCGTATCCGATCTGGTCCATGCCCGCGTTCAATACGCGCACTTCGGCAAAACCGCTATCACCGCCCGCTGCGGTGTACTTGCCCCAGAAGGTCACCGCCTCAGGGTGCTGCACCACCGGAACATCCGGCGACGGGAACCCACCGTACCCGGTCTCGAACGGGGAGGCGAACCAACGCGTGGCGATGCCCGTGTTCAGCGTGTGGTTGAACGCACTCCTCAGCTCGGCGGCGTTGGTCCCGCCGTGCACATCGGTGGTGTTCACGCCGTAGCGGAACCCGTCGATCTCGATGGAATCGCCGATCGTGATGAGTTCGATGCCCGTGGTCCAGAAGGTGGGAAGGCCGTTGGGATCCAAGTCCTCGAAGCCGCCGTTCTGCAACTGAGCTTGCGAAGCGGTGAGGAGGGTGCACAGGAAGAGGGTAAGGGACTGGCGCATGGTGAAGTGGTTCGTGCGTGGATGACCTTGTTCGCGGGGCGCCACGTTGCCTGGTGCCAGGTAACGGTCGTTCCGCAGCGAAGAACGGTCGTTCGCGCACGGAGGAGATCGGGGTATGC
>CAZFAW010000005.1:3427-5573 GCA_964517015.1 uncultured Chryseobacterium sp. | reverse complement strand
TTGTTCTTCGTGTTCCTGGTGCTGCTGGTGATCTCGCTGCTCTTCGGCAAGCGCATCCGGCGGGAGCCTTGATCGCAAGATCCGGGGATCGTCACCCCGGCTTGTACACGAACGGCACGGTCATGCGCACGCGCAGAGCTTTCCCGTTCTGCCGGCCCGGGATCCACTTCGGCATGGAACGGATCAATCGTTCCGACTCCTTGTTCAAGCCGGGAGAAAGGCCACGCACCACTTTGATCTCGCTGAGCGCGCCGTCCTTCTCCACCACGAACTGCATGTAGACCCTGCCCTGCACCTTCGCCTCCCGTTCCATTTCGGGGTACTTCATGTGCTCCAGGATGAACTTCCGCATCGCTGCCTCACCCCCGGGGAATTGGGGCATCTCCTCGGCGAAGGTGACGGGATCGCTCCCACGTTCCTGATCCTCCATCACAGGAAGCGCGGGCGCATCCTCGTTGTCCATCCCTTCGCCCCTCGTCGTTGCATCCGGTTGCATTGCCGATCCGTCGGGAATGCCGATCGAACCCGGACCGGACCCTGCGGATCGGTCCGTTGCGCCGTGGGCGGTGTCGCGCCGTGCGATCACGTGCTCCAAGGCGCGCGGCGAGGGATCCACCGCGCCCTTCGCAAGGACATGTTCCGTTCCTGTGCCCGGCGGAGCATTGGTGGGATCGGCGGCCTTCCTGATGGACGTGTCGGCTTGCGCTATCGGGGCCTGCGCAGGAAGTCGATCAAGCTGTTCCGGTTCCGCTGGCGGAACATTGCATGCGCATGCCCATGCGAGGCACATCGGAAGAATGCGGGAAGCCGGGATCATGCCCGAACATACGGTGCAGTACGGCCGCGTGCCTAGTTTTACGTACCACCGCTCCATCATGCTGCGTTCACTCCCCCTCTCGCTTATGCTCGGTTGCGGACCCGCATGTTCCGGCCAGGCGCATGCCGATACCTGGTATTTCGGAAACGATGCCGGCGTGCAGTTCAGCAATTGCACGGCCTTCCCCCTCATCAATGGCGCGAACAGCGGTTTTGAAGGATGCGCCACCGCCACGAACGCGACCGACGGTTTGCTCTTCTACACCAACAGCGAAACGGTGTGGGACCGTCTGCATTCCCCCATGCCCAACGGGGCGCTGATCCCTTCCGGCGAAACCCTGAGCCAGGTCCTGATCGTGCGCCAGCCGCTCTCCGCCTCGAACTACTACCTCTTCACCACGCGCATCCAGGCGAGCGGGAGCGAGCAGTTGAAGTACCACGTGGTGGACATGACGCTGGCCGGCGGGCTCGGCGATGTGTCCGTGGCCGATGTGGTGCTCACCACCACCAATGTGACCGAATGCGTGACGGCCACGCAGCATGCGAACGGGACGGACGTATGGGTGCTTGCGCACGACTACCCCTCCAACGCGTTCCGCGCCTACCTGCTCACCAGTACGGGCATCAGCACGGCACCGGTGATCTCGAACGCGGGTCCCGGCTACCTGGCCTGCAATTCGAACATCAACGCACGCGGCGAACTGAAGTTCAGCCTGGACGGCACGCGGGTGGCGCTCACCGGCAACGGAGTGGGCAACGAGCCGGGCACCGATCTGCTGGCCGTGTTCGATTTCGATCCCGCGACCGGCGTGGTGAGCGACCCGATGGTCCTGCCCGTGATGCGCGGCGAGTTCGGCGTATCCTTCTCGCCCGATGCGAGCAAGCTGTACGTGAGCACCTGGAAGGCGCTGAACTTCACCAGCACCGACAGCAACTACGTGTACCAGTTGGACCTGAGCAGCGGCGACTCCGCCACCATCGCCGCCTCGCGCTGGATCCTGGAGTCCTGTACCGTGAGCGAGCCGTTCGGATCGGTGCAATTGGCGCCCGACGGCCGCGTGTACGTGGCACGCGCACTACGCGACCACCTGGGCGTGGTGGACCATCCGGACGCGCCCGGCGCCGGTTGCGATTACACGAGCAACGGGTTGTACCTGAACGGGCGTATGTGCCGGTACGGGCTGAACAACTTCATCCAGTACGTGGACTGCGACCAAAGCACGGCGATCGACGTGGCCGCGCCGCCAGAGGACCTGTACATCATCGCGGATCCCGCCACTGGAACGATCCTGGTGCACGATGCCGATCGGGCCGGGATCGGTGCCATCCG
>CAZFAW010000005.1:0-3327 GCA_964517015.1 uncultured Chryseobacterium sp. | reverse complement strand
GGGAACACCGCCGGGCAGCGGCCAGACCGGGCCGACCAACCCTGCCCTGCGCGACCACGCGTTCCTTGCGGACCTGTACGCGGATACCTACTACCCGCCCCACCTGGTGGATGCCTGCAAGGCCGTCTTCGTCGACCTCTGTCGCGCCATTGAAACACAACGGCCGCAGGACCTTCCCGCGCTCTACGCGCTCACGCACCGCGCCACCGAACGGTTGAACGATCTGCAGCTCGCGTTCGAGGAGAACGGCAGCGAGCTCGAAACCGTGGCGCGCGAAGCCTTCGGCGCCGAGTTCGAATACATCGCTACCGCGTACGGGTTCGCCGATGCGGACGTGGAGGAACTGATCGCTCCGCGGGAGTGGTGAGCGGACGGTCCGTTCAGCGCGTGGCCGACCGACCGATCGGCGCGGCACTGAACAAGGCATCCGGGAGCGCCACCCCGAAATGGGAATACCGCGCGCATGGCCGCGAAAGCCCCTCGCCAAGCCCGAAGGGTGCCGGGGATGGCTCGAATGCGCGGGATCCGTTGCAACCGGCACCTGCCCGCCTACCTTGCACCCCATGCCACCGAACCCCACCTGCCCCAGCTGCGCTGCGCGCGGAACCCCGACACAGGTTTTCGTTCTGGGGCGCACGTTCACCGATCTTCCTCTCACTGCCTCCGGGCCGGACCAAGGCCTGCCGCACATGCACGATCCCAACAGCACATCGCAACGGTGCGAATGCATCAACGGTCACCGCTTCCGGGTGCAGACCTTCGTGCGCTGTCCGCATTGCGATCTGGGCCATGGCGACCCGATCACGATCATGCTCGCCCCGCGCAGACGTTTCGATCCCCGCACCGCATGACGGCCTATGTACTGCCCGGCGCCTTGTTCCAGCTCGGCGATCATGTGCGCTATGCGGATTCGACCTACGTGGTGATCGCACGCCGCCGCGACCATATCGGGATCGTGTACCAACTGCACGCCACCACCACCGATCTCCCCGATCACCACAATGTGCCCCAGGGGCAGCTGAAGCGCGTGAGGCACGAGCGGGTGCGCTAACGACGAACGAGCGCGCGACCGCAGGGTGCTGAACGATCCAGTGGCGGCGGCACCCTCGCTGCGGCTCTCGTGCCTGTGGGCCAGTAAGGGCTCCATCGCAATTCGGTTACGCACCCATCGCCAATGGGTATGCCGCGCAATTCACCCCGGCCACTTCCGGCATGTACGTGGTGCGCATCGGGCTGCACTGCTGCACCGAGACCTCCTGGTGCATTCCGTTCGTGCCCATGGGTAATGAACTGACCGTCCGATCCCCGCAGGGGACAGGGGTGCGCGCACGGGTGTTGTTCAGCCGAGCTAGGAAGACGCGATCGATCAGCATGTGGATCCAACGGTCACACCCACCCGGTGGATTTCAAACCGACGCACCGTCGAACAGTAGGGCCTTTCAGCAGCCGGATCGTTAAAGGATGTCATGCCCGCGAGCTCGGCAGGCGGCCGTGCCCACCTTGGCCCCATGCGCACCGAACGGATCATTGCATGGGCTCTGCTGCTGGCGGGCCTTGCCTGTACGATGGAGCATTCCGACGAGCACCCCGTATCGGTTGCGAGGCGGATCGCCGACGGACATGCGCGCACCGGGGAGGGTTCGTTCCATTCGTTCGACGAGGAAATTTTCCAACGCACCTGTGCATTGTTCGTTGGCCTTCGGACGGGCGCCTTGGAAAGTCCGGCGGTGTTCGGCAACGAGCCCGCCGAAGGAACCGTGCACTGGAACAAATGTCCCGGCGGCACCCTGGTGGCGTGCAAGGTGGTGGCCACCGCGAACGGCGACACGGTGATCACCGGCATTCCGCTCGTGCACTGATGTAGCGACCCGGGATCCGGTACACCCCAGCACTCCGGTGCGCGTGTTGGTACTACGACTTGATGCGTGTTATTCGACCTTTCAAGTGAGGACGTGCCGTTGGCCCCGATAGCGATGTAGGCCCGAAAGGCCGGATGTTCACCCCGGCTGCACCGAACGAGGAACGTTCGCCGGTCCGGGTGGGATCCGGAGCGGTGAACGATCCAACCTCCTACCGCACGAACCGCACACTCCGCACCCCCGTGCTGTTCCGCAGCACGGCCGTGTAGCTGCCCGGGGCCAGCGTGCCGAGTGGTATCTGCTGCAATGATCCCGCTGCGATGCTCCGGGCAAGCACCTGCTGGCCGAGACCGGTCCCGACCTCCAGCGTGCACGATCCCGCGCGGCGGTTATCGATCACCAGGTCGTTCTGCTGCGCATCGAACCGGATGTCGTGCGTGCGCTCGATGGTCGCGATGCCCGTGCCCATGCTTCCCGCCGGTAGGGGAACATCGGGCTGGTAGGCCAGCTGGATGATCTTCACGGTATCCGCGCAGCTACCGGGATCGCCATAGAAGTCCGCCTCGATCCAGCCGTAGGTGGTGTCGGTGGGGCTGTCGATGCGCTTGAAGCCCACGTAGCGCAGGCCCGTGTTCGGCTGCCAGAACGTGGACCAGAAGCAGCCGATGGATGTTTGCGTGAGCAGGGCGGAATTCCAGAACGGGCCGTAGGGCTCGCCGGAGAGCACGGGATAGGCGAAGCGGTAATTGCCTGCCAGCTGCATGATGTACGATTGCACATTGTCGATGCCACCGATCCAGGTCACGGTAATGTCGTAGTTGCCGTCCAGGCCGATGTCCACGGAGTCTTCGGAATCCCACGTGCAGGGCGAAACGAGGTTCACGGCTTGCACGGTGGCTTGCGAACGAGCAGCGTGCAAAATGCACAACATGCCGAGCAGTGCGAAGGTGATGCGGTATGCCATGACGGACAAGGTAGGGGTTGATGCGGATGCTTCCCGATCACCGCCGCCGGTACGTGCTCGTGCCAGGTATGTCCTCAGAGAAGAGGTGCTCCTTGATCACCATGCGGTCCTTCTCCAGCTCCACCAAGCCCAGCGGGCGATCCGCCACGGTGCCATCGGTGTCGTGCGGGGGAAGGAACCGGTTCCCGTGGAGGAACACGTCGCTGCTGTCCTCGTTCACCTTCCAGGATCCGGCCGTCACCACGGGATCATCGCCGAACTGCAGGGTGCCCCGATAGCTGCCATCGGCCTCGAAGCGCAGGGTGCTCCGCCACGCGCCGGTCTTCTTCTCCACGGCCTTGCCTTCCAAATCCAGCACGTGGCTCAGCAGCTCCCAGCTTCCCGGAACGCCCTTGGCCACGGGCACCTTGAACTGCGCAGATGCGTGCGCGGCGCATAGCAGGATCACGATTGCCAACAGACTGCGCATGCGGACAAGATGCGGGATCCGGGGGTGATGCACAA
>CAZFAW010000004.1:17394-25935 GCA_964517015.1 uncultured Chryseobacterium sp. | reverse complement strand
AACGCACGCATGCCTTCGGCATGGAGGATTGGTCCTTCAACGACGACCTGGCGCGGGAGCGGCTTCTGCGCCAGTTCGGCACCTCCACCCTGAAGGGGTTCGGGATCGAGGAACTGGTGCTGGGCCAGCGTGCCGCGGGCGCGATCCTGCAGTACCTGGGCGATACGCGGCACGAGCGGCTGTCGCACGTGGGCCGGATCTCACGCCTGCGCGGCGATCGCTACCTCTCGCTGGACCGTTTCACCATCCGCAACCTTGAACTGGTGACCCCGGTGAACGAGGGTGCGCGCACGCTGCTACAGAGCATGGACCGTTGCCTTACGCCCATGGGTTCGCGCCTCTTGCGGCGATGGCTGCTCTTCCCGCTGTTGGACCGAAGCGGGATCGAGGCGCGGCTGGGCACCGTGGAAGCCTTGCTGCGCGCGCCCGAGGCCATGGACCGGATCGATCGGGAACTGGCCGGCATGGGCGATCTGGAGCGGCTCCTGGGCCGCGTGGCGGCCGGCCGCGCGGGGCCGCGGGAACTGCTGCACGTGCAACGCGGGCTCGAAGCCGCCGGACGGCTGCACGCGGCGTTCCGCACCGAAGGCCGCGTCCTGGCCGAACGCGCCGGCGCGTGGGCGCCCCCGGACGGCCTTGCGGAACGCATCGCGGCGACGGTGGAACCCGAAGCACCGGCCGATCTGCGCAAAGGCGGAGCGATCCGCAGCGGTGTGCACGCCGAGCTCGATGCGTTGCGCCATGATTCGGCGAACGCGAAGGACCTGCTGCTGGCCGTGCAACAGCGCGAGACGGAACGGACCGGGATCGCCTCCTTGAAGGTGGGCTTCAACAACGTCTTCGGCTACTACCTCGAAGTGCGCAACACGCACAAGAGCAAAGTACCGCCCGAGTGGGTGCGGAAGCAGACGCTCACCGGTGCGGAGCGGTACGTGACCGAAGAGTTGAAGCACCTGGAAGAGCGGATCCTGGGCGCCGAGGAACGCATGCTGGCCCTGGAAGCGGAGCTGTTCCAGGCGCTGGTGGCGGCGGTGATCGAACGCATGGCCGCCACGCAGGCCATGGCCACGGCGATCGCGGAGCTGGACGTGCTGCGCGCCTTCGCCGTGAATGCGAAGGAATGGCGCTACTGCCGTCCGGTACTGGACGATGGCGCGGTGCTCGACCTGCGTGGCGCGCGCCACCCGGTGATCGAACAGCAACTGCCTGCGGGCGAGGAATACGTGGCGAACGACCTGCTGCTGGACCCGGACGACCAGCGCATGATCATGATCACCGGCCCCAACATGAGCGGCAAGAGCGCGCTGCTGCGGCAAACCGCGTTGATCACCCTCATGGCGCAATGCGGCAGCTACGTGCCCGCCACCACGGCGCGCGTGGGCCTGGTGGACCGGATCTTCACCCGTGTGGGTGCCAGCGACAACCTGAGCACGGGCGAGAGCACGTTCATGGTGGAGATGAACGAGACGGCCAGCATCCTGAACAACCTGAGCGCGCGCAGCCTGGTGCTGCTCGACGAGATCGGCCGGGGCACGAGCACCTACGATGGCATCAGCATCGCCTGGGCCATCGCGGAACACCTGCACGAACACCCGTGCCGACCCAAGACGCTGTTCGCCACCCACTACCACGAGCTGAACGAGATGGCCGCCAGCTTCCCGCACATCCGCAATTGCAGCGTGGCCGTGCGCGAGGTGGACGGTCGCGTCCTGTTCCTGCGCAAGCTGGTGCCCGGCGGGAGCGATCGCAGTTTCGGGATCCACGTGGCCCAGATGGCCGGCATGCCACGATCGGTGATCGAGCGCGCCAATAAGGTGCTCGCGCACCTGGAACGCAGCCACGCGGGCGACCTGGGCGAGGGCGAGGCACCGGCGAAGCCCCAGGGCGGGGTGGCCGGCCTGCAGCGCGAACCCCAGCTGAGCATCTTCCAGCTGGACGATCCCGCGCTGGAGGCCATCCGGGAGGAGATCGCGGCCATCGATATCGATACCCTGACCCCCGTGGAGGCCCTCCTGAAGTTGAACGGCATCAAACGGATGGTGGGGGCCGGTGGAAAACCCCGATTGAAGAAGGTCTGAAACCACCTCCTATATTTGCGCCCCCAAGCGAGAGTAGCTCAGTTGGTAGAGCACGACCTTGCCAAGGTCGGGGTCGCGGGTTCGAGTCCCGTTTCTCGCTCAAAGACGCCTCCGAAAGGAGGCGTCGGTATTTTGTGCCGTACTGCCCCGCCCGGGTGGTGAAATGGTAGACACGAGGGACTTAAAATCCCTTGGTCCGCAAGGACCGTACAGGTTCAAGTCCTGTTCCGGGCACCCTGATCCCCGAAGGCCCCGTGCGCACGCGACTGGCGCCCACCCCGAGCGGTTACCTCCACGCCGGCAATGCGGTGAATTTCCTGGTGGCCTGGAAACTCGCGCGCCAGCACCGCGGCCAGGTCCTGCTGCGCATCGATGATCTGGATGCCGAGCGCACACGGCCGGACTGCATCGATGACATCTTCCGCTCCCTGGAATGGCTCGGGATCGATCCGGACGAAGGGCCCACCGGCCCGGACGACCTCCGGCGATCGTGGTCGCAACACCATCGGACGGCACGTGCCGTCGCCTATGCGAACACCCTACGAGCGAGCGGTCGGCTCTACGCATGCCGTTGCTCGCGCCGCCAGCAGGCGTCGTGTTCCTGTCGCGACGCAGCGTTGGACCTCGACAGCGAGGCGGTGACCTGGCGCTTGCGCTCCGCGCCGGACCGAACGGTGACGTTCCATACCTGGCCGAACGGAACACGCACGGTGCCCCTTTCCACCCTGTTGGATCCGGTGCTGCGCCAACGCGGCGGACGGCCCGCGTACCAGCTGGCCTCGCTGGCGGACGATGTGGCGTGGCACATCGACCTGATCGTTCGCGGCGAGGACCTGCTGCCTTCGACGGCCTGCCAGGTGCATCTGGCGGACCTGCTGGGAGCGGACGCGTTCCGGCGGGCGCGCTTCGTGCACCACCGCTTGCTGCGGGATGCGTCCGGTGCGAAGCTGTCGAAGTCCGAAGGCGCGCTGGCATTGAAGACCCTGCGCGAGCGCGGGAGCGATCCCGGCTGGCTGCACGAAGCGGCGGAGCGGATCCTGCAGGAACTGGATCAGGCGGCCGGCGGAAGTGTGGTCGGAGGCTGATCCTTCTTCTTCCGTTCCTTGCCGCCGAAGAACCGCCAGATGGCCCCGCCCGCGGCCAGCAGGCCCAGCACGATCACCTTGCCGAACTTGGCGATGATCGCGAACAAGCCCGCCTTGGCCAGCACTTTGCCCGCCACGAGGCCACCGATGGTCCAGGCGGCCACTTCGTCCACGTTGCTGTCGAACTGTTCGTATTTGTACCCGTCGTTGAACTGCACGATGCCCAGTACCTCGGGCACGTGCTGCTGCACCATGCCCAACTGGCCCATGCTGCTCACGGCGTTCAGGATCAGTACGCCCTTGCGGCCGAGCACGCGTACGTTGTAGTTGAGGGTGTTGCCTGCTGCGCTATCGCCGAACTGCAATTCCTTGGCCCAGTGCAGGATCTTGCGCTCCTTGTCGTAGAATGGTTGTGCGGCCCAGCCCACGGTGTATACGGGCTCGTACCCCATGCTCGCGCGCTGTTTGTTCTCCTCGACCTCCTCTTCCTGCAGTTGCTTCAACAGGTCGTCGTAGTCGATGTCGTCCGCATCGTCGTCCTTCACGTAGCCGATCTCATCGTACTGCACCACGAAGGCATAGGACGAATCCGCGAAGACGTCATCGCCTTCCGGGAACACCATGCCCAGGACCCCTTCGGCGCTGGGATTGCCCCAAAGGTCCACGAGCACGGAACGCGACTGGTCCTTGTCCAGGAACTTGAAGCCCGCGGGTACCTCGAGCGTGGCCACGCCATTGTCCAGGGCCACCGTACCGTGCCGGAAGGAATAGCTCGATGCCACCGAATCGATGTAACTGTCGCGCAGCGAATCGAGGAACGCCTGACCGTCGAAGGTGATGGTGTCGGTGGCGGTGCTGTCCGTGGAGGCATGCACGGATACCGGACTCGAATGGACCGCAGCCACGAGGAGCGCGGCAAGGAAAGAGGAATTGCGCATGGAGGAGGGGGGTGGACAAGGATAGGCCATTTCCCCTGGACGGGCGGGTCACGCAGCGCGCACGGCCGCCACGAACGCGGCGAGCTTGAGCGGATCCAAGGCCCCGCCGGTGCGTACCCCGCTGCAAACATCCACGCCGTGCGGCCGCACCTGCGCGATGGCGCGCGCCACATTTCCCGGGTTCAGCCCCCCGGCAAGGAACACGGGTACCGGGCATTGGTCCACGATGCGGCGGCTGATCGACCAGTCGTGCGTGCGGCCGGTTCCGCCGAGCTCCTTCACGGCGCGACCGGGATCACCGGAATCGAGCAGTACGTGATCGACATGCTCCGCGGCCCGCAGCGCTTCATCGACCGATGCCGCATCGCGCATGTGCACCACTTGAACAAGGCGAACGCCGGGCAGCGTTGCACGCAGCTCCGCAAGTCCGCCGTCTTGGAGCGCATCGACCAGTTGGATCGTTGTGGTGCGGGTGCGAGCGTGGTGCGCGACCACGTTCCGGACGCTGGTCTCGCTGGAAAGTAGGAAGGTGTGCGTGGGCGGTGGAACGGCGGCGGCGATGGAGGCGATCCGCTCATCGGCAATGGGACCGGGGCCGCTGGGCATGCGCGCGACGAGGCCCAGCGCATCGGCACCGTGCGCGATGGCAAGGCGCGCTTCGGCGATGCTGGCGATGCAACAGATCTTCACGCGCGTCACGGCGCGAAGGTGGGGCGCGGCGCTCAGCCGCCGAACATCTCCTTCACGCGCTCGAAGAAGCCGCGGTCCTTGGCGGTGGGCCGCGGTTGCACGCCGGGGCTGTGGCGCAGCTTCTCCAACAGTTCGCGTTCGGCCTTGGTCAGGTCGGTGGGCGTCCAGACCATGAGGTGCACGAAAAGGTCGCCGAGGCCTTCGCCCTGCACGCTGGGCAGGCCTTTGCCGCGGAGCCGCACCACCTTGTTGGGCTGTGTGCCCGGTTCGATCTTCACCTTGGCCGCCCCGTTCACCAGGGGCACTTCGATGTTCCCGCCCAGGGCGGCGTCCACGATGCTGATGAAGGCCTCGTGGTGCAGGTTCGATCCATCGCGCTTCAGCTCGGGATGCGCTGCCTCCTCGATCACCACATAGAGGTCGCCCGGCACCCCGCCGGCGGGCGCTTCGTTGCCCATGCCGCTGATGTTGAGCTGCATGCCCTCCTCCACCCCGGCGGGGATCTTCACCGTGACCACGGCCTCCTCGCGCACCAGGCCGTGTTCGTCGCTGCCCGGCGCGCGCTTGCTCACCGTCTGGCCGATGCCGCCGCATGCCGGGCACGTGGCGACCGTTTGCATGTGGCCGAGGAAGGTGCTTTGGACACGGGTGACCTGGCCCTGGCCCTTGCATGTGGCGCACGTGCCGTACTCGCTGCCCTTGCCGCGCACGAGCTTCTGGATCCGGAGTTGTTTTTCAGCCCCGGTGGCGATCTCCGCCAGGGTGAGCTTCAAGCGCACACGCAGGTTGCTCCCCTTCACCACACGACCCGCCCGACGCCCACCCCCGCCGAACCCGGAGAACCCGGCACCGCCGAAGGCATCGCCGAAGATGTCGCCGAACTGGCTGAAGATGTCCTCCATGTTCATGCCGCCACTGAAGCCGCCGCCACCACCGAAGCCGCCGGGCGCCGCATGGCCGAACCGATCGTACCGGGCCTTCTTCTCGGGATCGCTCAGGATCTCGTAGGCCGCAGCGGCCTCCTTGAACTTCTCCTCGGCGGCCTTGTCACCCGGGTTCTTGTCCGGGTGGAACTTGATGGCCATTTTGCGATAGGCCTTCTTGATGTCGTCCGCACTGGCGTTGCGATCGACCCCCAGGACATCGTATGGATCCTTCTTGCTCATCGGCCTCGCAGGCGTTCGCGCGCGTTGATCATTCGCCCACCACCACTTTGGCGTAGCGCACCACTTTGTCGTGCAGGGTCCAGCCGCTTTCCACCACGTCGATCACCCTGCCTTTTAGGCCCTCTTCCGGGGCGGGCGATCTGGTGATGGCCTCGTGCCGGTCCACATCGAAGGGCTGGCCCACCACATCGGTCATGGGCCGCAGGCCCTGCGCACCGAG
Source organism: uncultured Chryseobacterium sp. (assembly GCA_964517015.1). GTDB lineage: Bacteria > Bacteroidota > Bacteroidia > Flavobacteriales_F > PHOS-HE28 > PHOS-HE28. Next base: position 19,758 of record CAZFAW010000004.1, on the reverse strand, counting down.
GATGTTGAGCATCTTCTGGCGGATCAGGTGGAAGCCCTCCTTCACCACGGCCATGTCGTCGGTGCGGTCGTTGTTGGCGATGGCGCGGTCCATGTCGTCCGCCACGGGCAACACGTTCTTCAGCACGTTCTCGCCGGCGAACTGGATCAGTTCGAGGCGTTCCCGGGCGTTGCGTTTGCGGGCGTTGTCGAATTCAGCCTGCAATCGAAGGTACTTGTCGGCGAGTGCGGCGTGGTCCGCTTTCAACTTCTCCAGCTCGGCCACCAGCGCGCTCTCGGGATCCCGGGCGGTGTGTTCCGCCGCCGCTTCGCTGGCGTGGGTCAACTCCTCCGCACGCGCGTTCTCGTCCTGGGCGGTCGTGCTGGCAGACACCGCGCCTTCCGGCCTGACATCAGGTCGATCTTCCATGGTCTTCCGCTTCCTTTTGAACAAGGTCGGCAAAGGTCAACGAAAATGCCGATCGGCCGGGCGGGACAGGATGGCAGTCGGCCAGCGCCTTAGTTGTTGAGGTACATGACCTCCTTCACCGCGCGCACCACGCGGTCCGCGTTGGGCAGGGAGGCCTCGATCAGCGGCATGCTGAACGGAAGTGGCGTGTCGGCCTGGGTCACGCGCACCACGGGAGCATCGAGGTGATCGAAGGCGTCGCGCTGCACACGGTAGGCGATCTCGCTGCTGATGCTCACGAAGGGGAAGCTCTCCTCCACCACCACCAGGCGATTGGTCTTCTTCACGCTGGCGATGAGGGTGGCGGTGTCCATGGGCCGGATCGTGCGCAGGTCGATGACCTCGGCATGGATGCCTTCCCGCTGCAATTCCTCGGCGGCCTTGAGGGCTTCCTTGATCACCTTGCCGAAGCTGACGATGGTGACGTCGGTACCGGCACGCTTCACATCGGCCACCCCGATCGGCAGCAGGTATTCGCCATCGGGGATCTCCCCTTTGTCGCCGTACATGCGTTCGCTCTCCATGAAGAGCACGGGGTCGTCGTCTCGAATGGCGGCCTTGAGCAGGCCCTTGGCATCGTAAGGCGTACTGGGCGTGACCACCTTGAGGCCGGGCATGTTGGCGTAGAAAGGCTCGAAGCTCTGGCTATGTGTGGCGGCCAGCTGGCCGGCGCTGCCGTTGCCGCCGCGGAACACGATCGGCACGTGGAACTGGCCGCCGCTCATCTGCAGCATCTTGGCCGCGTGGTTGATGATCTGATCGGCCGCGAGGATGGCGAAGTTCCACGTCATGAATTCCACGATGGGGCGCAGGCCGTTCATGGCGGCGCCCACACCGATCCCGGCAAAGCCCAGTTCGCTGATCGGGGTATCGATGATGCGCGCGGGCCCGAACTCGGCCAGCATGCCCTTGCTCACCTTGTAGGCCCCGTCGTACTCGGCCACCTCCTCGCCCATCAGGAACACGTTCGGGTCGCGACGCATCTCCTCGCTCATGGCCTCGTTCAGGGCCTCACGGAATTGCACGGTGCGCATGGTGGCGGGTGAAGGGGAGCGCGAAGGTAGCCGCACGGCGATCAACGGTTAAGTTCGCGGCCTCTTTCAACCTCCGGCATGAAGTTCCTCGTTCTCATCAGCCAGGTGCCCGATACCACCGCGCGGATCGCCTTTACGGCCGATGGCGCGCACTACGACGGTACGGGCGTGACCTGGATCGTGAACCCCTACGACGAATGGTACGCCCTGGTGCGCGCCATCGAGCTGAAGGAAGCGCTCGGCGGCACGGTGACCACGGTGACCGTGGGCGGCGCCGACACCGAAGCCACCATCCGAAAGGCCCTGGCGATCGGCGCCGACGAAGCCGTGCGCATCGATGCCCAACCCGACGATGCGTTCGGGGTGGCCGCGCGGATCGCCGCCTTCGCGAAGGACAAGGCGTTCGATGTGATCCTGGCCGGCAAGGAAACGATCGACCATAACGGCAGCCAGGTGGGTGCGATGGTGGCCGAACTGCTCGATCTGCCGTACGTGCCCCTCGCCAGCAAATTGGAGATCACCGGCACCACCGCCACGATCGAGCGCGACGTGCCCGGCGGTGTGGAAGTGCTCCAGGTGGACACGCCGTTCGCACTGAGCGCGGCGAAGGGCATGGCCGAACAGCGCATCCCGAACATGCGGGGCATCATGGCCGCGCGCACCAAGCCCCTCCAGGTGGTGCCGGACATGGCCGTCGGATCCCTCACCAAGGTGGCGCGCTTCGAGCTGCCGCCCGCCAAGCAAGCCGTGAAAATGATCCCCGCCGACGAGGCCGGGAAGCTGATCGAACTCCTGCACACCGAAGCCAAAGTGATCTGACATGAGCGTACTGGTCTTCATCGACACCCGGGGCGAGAAGCTCGGCAAGGCCGCGCAAGAAGCG
>CAZFAW010000004.1:2443-17294 GCA_964517015.1 uncultured Chryseobacterium sp. | reverse complement strand
CGGGTGGCCGCGCGCCTGAAGGCCGGTCATGTGGCCGGCGCGGTGACCCTGCCCGATACGAGCACCGGCTTCAAGGTGAAGCGCAACGTGTTCAGCGGGAAGGCACAAGCCTGGGTGGAGGTGACCAGCCCGGTGAAAGTGATCAGCCTGCTGCCGAACTCCATTCCCGTGGAGAAGACCGACGGTACGGCCACGGTAAGCGAATTCGCCGGCGATCCAGGTCCCGCGCGGATCACGGTGAAGGAGGTGCGCAAGAGCGGCGGCGGCATCAGCCTGCCGGAAGCGGAGATCGTGGTGAGCGCGGGCCGCGGCATGAAAGGGCCGGAGAACTGGGGCCCGATCGAGGAACTGGCCCGCCTGCTGGGCGCGGCCACGGCCTGCAGCCGTCCGGTGGCCGACAGCCATTGGCGCCCGCACCATGAGCACGTGGGCCAGACCGGCGTGGCCATCCGGCCGAACTGCTACATCGCCATCGGGATCAGCGGGGCCATCCAGCACCTGGCGGGTGTGAACCAGAGCAAGGTGATCGCCGTGGTGAACAAGGATCCGGAGGCGCCCTTCTTCAAGGCCGCCGACTACGGCATCGTGGGCGACGCGTTCGAGGTGCTGCCGAAGTTGATCGAAGCCGCCAAGAAGCTGAACGCGGAGCGCTGAGCCGCATCGCCCCAGCGGTTAACTTCACGGCCCCTGCCGACGGATACGGATGGAGAAGGTCGAACTGCGGTTCCTGAGGATCACGTACAGCCACACCCACGCGGGCGCCTACGCCCTCATCCTTTCCGAGACCCACGGCGATCGACGCCTGCCGATCATCATCGGTGGTGTGGAGGCGCAGGCCATCGCCATCCAGGTGGAGAACATCAAGCCGGCCCGGCCCCTCACGCACGACCTGTTCAAGAGCGTAAGCGACACGCTGGGCATCACGTTGAAGGAGGTGATCATCAACGACCTGGTCGAAGGCATCTTCCATGCGAAGCTGGTGCTGGAACAGGACGGCCGCACCGCGGAGATCGATGCCCGAAGCAGCGACGCGATCGCCCTTGCACTGCGCTTCGACTGCCCCATCCACACGTTCGAGTTCATCCTGAGCGCCGCAGGGCTCAAGGTGGACGAAGGGGAGGAACAGGAGGAGGAGAAGAAGGAAAAGCCCAAGCGCGGGAAGAAGGAGGCGGAAAAGCCGCTCACCGCACGATCGATCGACGACCTGAACCAGTTGTTGAAGGAAGCACTTGCCGGTGAGGATTACGAACTGGCGAGCAAGCTGCGCGACGAGATCAAGCGCAGGGAAAGCACGAACTGAGCGGATGGGGCGCCGCGCGCCGGCCGGCGGCATCGCCTCCACCGCCCCCGGTCATCCGCGATCCACCTCCCGACATCTACCTTGCGAACATGGCCGATGAGCAGCGCGAGGTGCTGAAACGGTTCAGCAGGCGGAGAATCCTGCTGCCCGTGGTCATCGGTGTGGGCACCACCGCGCTGCTGGTGTGGTCCAGTGCGGGCAGCGTGGCCCAGCAACCGATCGAGTGGACGTGGAGCACCACGCGCTGGATGGTACTGGCCTTCGTGAGCCTGGTGGTGCGCGACACCATGTACATGCTGCGGATCCGGCACCTCACCGATCGCGGCCTCACATGGTGGCGCACGTTCGTGGTGGTCATGCTCTGGGAATTCGCCAGTGCGTTGGCGCCCGGGATCATCGGTGGCGGCTTCTTCTTCGCCATCTGGATCCTCTCGCGCGAAGGGATCGATGCGGGCAAGAGCATCACGGTGATCACCTTCACCAGTTTCCTCGATGGGATCTTCATCGCGCTGATGGCCCCGTTCGTGTACGTAACGGTGGGGCGCGAGGAGCTCTTCGCCGGCATGAACACGGGCGAAGGCTGGTTGGGCGCGGGTTACTTCGTGACCTTCTGGGTGGTGTACGGGATCATCGTGGTGTACAAGCTCTTCGTGGCCTACGCGCTCTTCGTGAACCCGCTGTTCGTGAAGCGCGCGCTGGTCGGCATCTTCTCCCTGCGCGGCCTGCGGCGCTGGCGGCGCAACATGGTGACCACGGGCGACCAGTTGATCATCGCCGCGAACGGCCTGAAGAAGCGCGGGTGGGACTACTGGTGGCCGGGCATCCTCACCACGTTCGCCTCGTGGACGGCACGCTACTCGATCGTGAACTGCATCGTGCACGCCTTCCACCCGGCCATGGGTTTCGAGCACGACCTGGTGATCTATGGCAAGCAGGTGATCATGGGCATCATCGTCCTGCTCATGCCCACGCCCGGCGGCAGCGGCATCGCCGAGATCATCTTCCGCGATTTCCTCGGCATGTACATCACCGTGGGGGCCGACAAACTGGCCTTCGTTTGGCGCCTGTTGAGCTACTACCCCTACATCGCCATCGGCGCCTTCCTGCTGCCCCGGTGGGTACGGCGCAACGTGATCGCACCGATCGCCCGCGTGGTGAAGTGATCCCTGCGGGTCGCTACATTGCCCGTCCCATCCTCCTCGCATGGAACGCTTCACCGGACTCATAGGCATCGCGCTGATCCTGGGCCTCGCCTTCCTGGCCAGCAACAACCGCAAGGCGATCAACCTTCGGCTGGTCGTGAGCGGCATCGGGCTGCAACTCTTGATCGCCGTGCTGGTGCTGAAGGTGCCGCCCATCACCCGCTTCTTCCAGGTCCTGGGCAAGGGCATGGAACACATCGAGCATTTCGCGCGGCAGGGAGCGGCGTTCGTGTACGGCGGCCTGATCGCCCAGCAACCCGACGGCAGTACCGGCAACTATTGGGGCGGCGGCTTCGTGTTCGCCTTCAACATCACGGCGACGATCATCCTGGTGTGCGTGCTGGTGGCCATGCTGTACCACTGGGGCGTGATGCAGCGCATCGTGAGCGTGATCGCACGGGCCATGAACTTCGTAATGCGTGTGAGCGGCGCCGAGGCCCTGAGCAACGTGGCCAGCGCGTTCGTGGGACAGGTCGAGGCGCAGGTGATGATCCGGCCCTACCTCGCCGGCATGACCCGCAGCGAACTGCTCGCCAGCATGAGCGGGAGCCTGGCCTGCATCGCGGGGGGGATCCTGATCGTGTACGTGAACATGGGCCTTGCGGCGGGCATGGACCTGGCCCCGAAACTCATCACCGCCAGCCTCATGGCCGCGCCCGGCGCACTGGTGATCAGCAAGATCGTGTTCCCCGAGACAGAGGAGAGCCAGACCATGGGCAACGTGAAACTGGAGGTGAAGAGCCATTACACCAACCTGGTGGACGCGATCGGGCACGGCGCCAGCGATGGCTTCAAGATCTCCATGAACGTGATCGCCATGCTGATCGGCTTCATCGCGTTGATCGCCATGGTCGATTGGATCCTCACGTTCGTCGCGCACCGGTTCGACCCCTCCTTCAACCTTACCCTGAACTGGCTCTTCGGCAAGCTCTTCACGCCGTTCGCCTGGGCCATGGGCGTGCCCACGCAGGACGTGAACAGCGTGGCCACCCTGCTGGGCCAGAAGCTCAGCGTGAACGAATTCGTGGCGTTCAAGAGCCTCACCGACAAGGCCGTGCCCGTGGTCACCGACAAGGGCCTCACCATCGTGAGCTTCGCGATCTGCGGCTTCGCCAATTTCAGCAGCGTGGGCATGCAGATCGGCGGCATCGGCGAACTGGCGCCCACGCGCCGCGCGGACCTGGCCAAGCTCGGGTTGAAGGCGCTCTTCTGCGGCACGCTGGCCAGTTACCTGAGCGCCACGATCGCGGGGATCCTGGTATGAGCGCACGAGCGCGCCCTCATCGATCGCTGCTGGCCTGCGCGCTGATCGCGCACGTCGCAGCGGCCCAAGACCTGTACGTGGACGGGGCGAACGGTGATGATTCGAACGATGGCCTTTCCATGGCCACCGCGTGGAAGACCATACAGAAGAGCTTCGACAGTGCCTCGCCCGGAAGCACGGTATGGATCAGCGAAGGCACCTACGTCGAGCATCCCGTCCTGCACGTGAGCGGGTTGCCGGGCCAGCCGATCACCTTCCAGAACGAACCGGGTGAACTCGTGAGCATCGACGGCGATCCGATCCTCGGCAGCACCATCGTTACCATCGAGGACCGGAGCCACATCGTGATCCGCGGTCTTCGCATCCAGAACTTGATCATGCCGGATGCGGTGGGTCTGCTGATCCGCGCCACACCCTCTGGCGGTGTGGAGGATGTCAGGATCGCGCGCTGTCCGATCCGCTGGATCAACTGGACCAGTGACCCGCTGGCCATCCCCGGGCCGGATGACAATGCCCAACCACTGATCGTGTACGGCGAGGGGCTGGACTCCGCGAATGCCGTCTCGGATCTCCGTCTCGACAGCTTGAACGTCTACGAGAACATCACCGGCTTCAGCGAGGCGATCAGCATCGATGGCAACGTGAACGGCTTCGTGGTGAACGAATGCGACGTGCACGATAACACCAACATCGGGATACTCGCGGCGGGAGGATATGGGGTGTCCGCGAACGTCACAGTGGATCGGGCCCGCAATGGCAACATCACGAAGAACCGATGTTGGAACAATGTGAGTTCGTATGCAACGAGCGGCGGGATCTACCTCGACGGCGCCCAGGGCGTCTTGCTGATGTACAACCGGTGCTGGGGAAATGGATACGGGATCGAGATCGGTTGCGAGCAGGACGGCGCAACCGAAGCCTGTTACGTCCTTGACAATGAGCTCCGTTCGAACCTGATCGCTGGACTGGCCATCGGTGGATATGACACAGGCACGACCGGCGTGGTCGCCCAATGCTGGGTGAGGAACAACACCTTCTTCAATAACGACCTGCTGAACACGGGAAGCGGCGAGGTTTACATCACCAAAGCCGTGAACTGCTTTTTCAGGAACAACCTGTTCTCCTGTGGCGAACAGGGGGTTCTTCTAACGAAGGAGGACATCGCACCTCAGTCCAACATTCAGTTCGACTTCGACCTCTGGCATGCTCCTGACGTGGACCCCGCGGATGTGGAGGTGAATTGGGGAACAAGTACGCTCACCGGTTTCGGTTCCTATCTGGTCACCTCCGGCTGGGACGCTCATGGTCTCTATGCCGACCCGTGCTTCGTGGATCCTTCGCCCATCGACCCGGATCTTTCCATTTCCTCGAACAGCCCCGCGATCGACGCTGGTCAAAACGGTGGGGGTTTCCCCGGTGAAACCGACATTGTCGCCTCTCCACGCGTGGTGAACGATACCGTGGATATCGGTGCGTACGAATTCCAGATACCGCTGACCCTTGCAGGAACGGACCGGGAGACACTCGGTGTCTTTCCGAACCCGACCGAGAACCTGATCCACCTGAGCACGGCGCTCCCGTTGTTCCACATTGATCTGCAAGACGTTCATGGTAGCCTTGTGCGCACCTGGCGCGGCGATCCACATGATCTTGACCTGCGCGACCTCGCACCCGGGATCTATACGCTGCACGCGGTGACCATCACCGGTGACCAGCTCAGGGCCCGCCTCGTGAAGCGTTGACCGCTTTCCATCGATGGTTGTTCGTTAACCGTCGCCCCCGAGGTAGCGTCCTCTTCTTCCCCACCCTAACCTTGCCGCGTGAAAACGGTGCGCGCCAAGGAAGCAGAACCCACCCTGCGTTCCAAGCTCGCCCGCGCCTTCACCCGCGCGCTCTCGTGGTTCGCGCTGAAGGTGCTGCCCCGGAAGTTCCGTGAGCTCACCCTCACGGTGCTGCCGTACCAGGTCGCCGCGGTGATCACTACGTTCATCGCCGTGGGGTACGCGGCGCTCTTCACCCTGGTGGAGAAACTGCACCACAAGCTGCTCGATGTGCATCCGGGCTGGATCTTCGTGAGCGCACCGCTTGCGTTCCTCTCGAGCTGGTGGCTGGTGCGCAGCCTGGCACCGTACGCCGGTGGCAGCGGCATACCGCAATTGCTGGCCGCGATCGAGGTGGCCGACGAGAAGGAGAGCGATCGCAGCTGGCGCTTCCTCAACGTGCGGATCATCCTGGTGAAGATCGTGAGCAGCCTGGCCATGGTGCTGGGCGGCGGCGCCGTGGGCCGCGAAGGCCCCACCTTGCAGATCGCGGGCAGCGTGTACCGCACGATGCACAAGCTGCTCCCTCCCTTCTGGCCGAAGGTGAGCCGCCGCATGATGCTGGTGACCGGCGGCGCGGCGGGCCTGGGTGCCGCGTTCAACACCCCGTTGGGCGGCATCGTCTTCGCGGTGGAAGAGCTCACAAAAACGCACATCGCCAATTTCCGCACGGTGGTGTTCGCCGCCGTGATCCTGGCCGGCATGACGGCACAATGGCTCTCGGGGTCCTACCTCTTCCTCGGTTTCCCGCAGTTGCAGCCGGTGGGCTTCTCGTTCATGTGGAAGGTGCTGATGATCGGGCTGTGCGCGGGCGCATCGGGCGCCTTGTTCTGCAAGGTGGTGCTGTTCTTCGACCGGTACCGCCGCAGGCTCACCACCCTCGCCGGGCAGGCCGCGTGGGCGCTGGGGTGTGCCCTGCTCTTCGCCTTGACCGTGCACTACTTCGGTGGGGTGGCGCTGGGTTCTGGCAAACACCTGTTGCAGGACTACCTTTTTTCCGAAGCACCCGATGCGAACGGACGGAACATCGCGGCGCGTTTCCTGGGTCCGCTCTTCACGTTCTCGGCCGGTGGCGCGGGCGGCATCTTCGCACCATCGCTCAGTAGCGGCGCAGCGGTGGGCGGCTTTTTCGCGGAATTGTTCCACCCCACGCGCGGCCAGTTCAACGTGCTCGTACTGTGCGGCATGTGCGCATTCCTCACCGGCGTTTCGCGATCGCCCTTCACCAGCGCCATCCTGGTGCTCGAAATGACCGACCGCCACAGCATCATCTTCCAGCTCATGTACGCCGCGGCCGTAGCCAACCTGATCGCCCAGGCCGTGGACAAGAAACCCTATTACGAGCGCATGAAGAACCGCCTGTTGAACACCCTGCCCGGCTGGCGGGAGGAACAGGCCCGGCGTGTGAAGAACGGGGAAGATCCGAATGCGGATCCAGGGATGGGTTTGGGGTAGTTTTGACCCGGATCCATGAAGCAGTACCACGACCTTCTCCGCCACCTCCTCGAGCACGGCACGCGCAAGAGCGACCGCACCGGCACCGGCACGTTGAGCACGTTCGGTCACCAGATGCGCTTCGACCTATCCGAAGGATTTCCCGTGCTCACCACGAAGAAATTGCACCTGCGCTCCATCATCCATGAGCTCCTGTGGTTCCTGCAAGGCGACACGAACATCAATTACCTGAAGGAGAACGGCGTGGGCATCTGGGACGAGTGGGCCGATGCGAACGGCGACCTCGGGCCGGTCTACGGGCACCAGTGGCGCAGCTGGCCCGCGAAGAACGGCGGCACCATCGACCAGATCAGCGACCTGATCGCACAGATCCGGAAGAACCCCGATAGCCGGCGCCTGATCGTGAGCGCATGGAACCCGGCCGACATTCCGAACATGGCGCTGCCGCCCTGCCATTGCCTGTTCCAATTCTACGTGGCCAACGGAACATTGAGCTGCCAGCTCTACCAGCGCAGCGCCGACACCTTCCTCGGCGTGCCGTTCAACATCGCCAGTTACGCCCTGTTGACCATGATGGTGGCCCAGGTGTGCGACCTGCGCGCGGGCGAATTCGTGCACACCTTCGGCGATGTGCACCTCTACCTCGACCACCTGGAGCAGGCCAAATTGCAGCTCACACGCGACCCGCGCCCGCTGCCCACCATGGAGATCGACCCAACGGTGAAGGACATCTTCGGGTTCCGCTTCGCGCATTTCGCCCTGAAGAACTACGATCCACACCCGCACATCAAGGCGGCGGTGAGCGTATGATCGTCAGCCTCATCGTAGCGGTGGCCGAGAACGGCGTGATCGGGCGCGAAGGCGACCTGCCGTGGCACCTGCCGGACGATATGAAGTACTTCCAACGCACCACCCGCGGGCATTGCGTGATCATGGGCCGGCGGAACTGGGAGAGCATTCCCCTGAAATTCCGACCCTTGAAGGATCGTACCAACGTGGTGATCTCGCGCCAGGAAGGGTACGACGCGCCCGGGGCCGTGGTGGTCGGATCGCTGGAGGAAGCGCTGGCCCTGGCCCGCCTGGAGGGTGAGCCGGAAGCCTTCGTGATCGGCGGTGGCCAGATCTTCTCCGAGGCCCTTCGCAAGGGCATCGTGGAGCGCGTGTACCTGACGCGCGTGCATGCGGACGTGGCGGGCGACGTCCACTTCCCCACTCTTGGCCCGGGGTGGAAGGAAGTGTGGAAGGAGCATCACCCGGCCGACGACCGGCACCGCATGGCCTTCACGTTCCACCGCCTGGAACAAGCCTGACCTTTCCCGCAAAGGTCCACACCCGATCAAACCCTGGCCCGCCCCTTGCCGTCAAAGGGCCACGAACCGACCCCCTCCATGAGAACCACAAGCAAGACCGCCCTGTTGGCACTGTTCGTCCTGAGCCTGGCCGCCTGCCGCAAGGACGATGACGAGACCCCGGTGGACCTGGATTACACCAGTGCCAGCGACAACGCCCGTGCGGAGGACTATTTCAACGACATGCTGAACGTGGCCGATGACGCCGCGAAAGGCAACGGGTTGCGCGACGCCACCGCCGATTGCGACCCCACGGTGACGATCGACCTCGACGCCTCCCCGCACACCATGCTGATCGATTTCGGAACGGTGAACTGTACGGCGAGCAACGGGCGCACCCGCCGCGGGCAATTGCTGGTCACCTTCACCGGCGGATACCGCGATCCCGGCACGGTGATCACCATCACACCGCAGGACTACTACGTGAACGACAACCACGTGGAAGGCATGAAGACGGTGACCAACATGGGGGCGAACGACGACGGACATACCTACTTCACGATCCAGGTGGACGGCACGGTGACCGCGGGCGACGGCAGCTGGACCGCCGAACACCACGCCACCCGCGTGCGCACCTGGGTGGAAGGTGAAGGCACACCGAACGTGTTCGACGACGTATATGCGATCACCGGCAGCGGCAACGGGGTGAACCGAAACGGCACTCCGTACACGGTGAACATCACCGAAGCGCTTCGCGTGGCCGTGGGGTGCCCCTGGATCACCGACGGCAACCTGGAGATCGCGCCACTGGACCATGCCACACGCTACGTGGATTTCGGCTCCGGATCGTGCGATGGCACCTTCACCGTGACCGTGAACGGCACCACCTTCACGATCACCATGGGTTGATCCCCCGGTCGGCGGCAGCGCCGGCCCGATCCCCGGAAGGCCCGCCCCCTGGCGGGCCTTCCGCTGTTAAGCCCCATGCTCCGGCCCCCATCCCTCATCCTGCCGTTCATCACGATCCGCTTGGGATGCCTTTCGAGCCGGGGATACCTTGGTCCTCGGTCGGTCCCTTCATTCCAGACCACAGAGGTTACATAGCGCAACAAGTCGATCGACCAACGGACAGCCCCGCCCGCAACGGGGCTGTCCCATGAACGGACCAGGCCCCGAACTTGGAGGCATGAACTACTTCAAGCACACGCCCATCACCTACCGCGTGATCCTGGTCACCGCACTGGTCATGGCCACGCTGTTCCTGCTCCAGGCGTACATGCACCATTACGTGTACGCCGAGATCAAGGGCATGGGAGAGTTCCGCTGGTTGCGCGAGGCGCCGGTGCCCTACCTGAACTTCCTGTTCTGGGCGCTGTTGCTGCCCCTGGCGAACATGAGCCTTGAACGCTGGCCGCTGACCGCTGACCCGGTCTGGCGGTCCCTGTTGATCCTGAGCGCCGTGGGCCTCGGCGTCGGTACGCTGCATGAAGTGACCACCAGTGCGATCTATTACACGATCCTCTGGACGCAAGGCGACTTCAAGTTCGAAGCGGACTACCTGAACTGGGCGTTGCACGCGCTCCCGCCGGCGATCCTCTCCCGCTTCCTGGAGTTCTGGGTGCTGATCGGTGTGCTCACCGCCGTGATGCACTACAAGCAGATGCGCGAGAAGCAACAACAGCTCGCGCACCTGAAGAACGAGCTGCAAAGCGCACAGCTGAACGCGCTGAAGAAGCAGCTGCAACCGCATTTCCTCTTCAACACGCTCAACACGGTGAGCGCCCTGATGGACGAGGATGTGAGCGGTGCCCGGAAGGTGCTCTCGCGGCTGGGGCAATTGCTGCGGATCACGCTGGACAAGGAACAGCGCGATCGCGTGACCCTGGCGCGCGAGATCGACTACATCCGCAACTACCTCGACATCGAAAGCATGCGCTTCCGCGACCGCCTTCGCGTGCGGTACGACGTGCCGACCGAGCTGGCCGATGCCCTGGTGCCCAACATGCTGCTGCAGCCGCTGGTGGAGAACGCGGTGAAGCACGGACCGGACAGTTCCAGCGCACAAGTGGAAGTGACGGTGCGCGCCGAACGCCGGAACGGCTCGCTGGTGCTGCATGTCCTGGACAACGGGAAAGGCTGCGCGGACGTCGCAACTGCAATGGACCACGGCGGCATCGGACTTCGCAATGTGCACGACCGACTGGCGCTTCTCCATGGCGACCAGGCCCGCATGGAACTTTCCTCGCCGGACGGTCGTGGTTTCCATGTGACGCTCTCACTTCCCTTCACCACACAACCCGGATCGTGACCGGTCAACGCCCGCACGCATGAAACAGATCCGCACCATCATCGCCGACGACGAACCCGCCGCGCGCGCCCGCATACAACGCCTGGTGGCCCAGGACCCCGAGCTCGACCTGGTGGCCGAGTGCCGCAACGGTGCAGAAACGCTCGAGGCCGTGCAGAAGCACAAGCCCGACCTGATCTTCCTGGACATCCAGATGCCGAACGTGAACGGCTTCGAGGTGGTGGAAAAGCTGGGTAGCGGCCGCGCGCCCTTCATCGTGTTCGTCACCGCGCACGACCAGTACGCCCTCAAGGCCTTCAATGTGAACGCGGTCGACTACCTGTTGAAACCCTACGACGACGATCGCTTCTTCTCCTCGGTGGACAAGGCCAAGAAATGGATGGACCTGCGAATGAGCAGCAAGCTCACGGGCAAGCTCATGGACCTGATGCGCGAGCACATGCACGCCAACAGCCAGTTCATCGAGCATTTCACCATCAAGGACCGCGGCCGTGAACGGCAGGTCCCCGTGAGCGAGGTGATCTATTTCCTGGCGGAAGGGAACTACCTGCACCTGCAGCTCAAGGACCGATACTTCCTCTACCGCATGACGATGAACGCGGTGGAGACCGAGCTCGATCCGGAGCGCTTCCTGCGCATCCACCGCAGCTACATCGTGAACACGACCCACATCCGCAGCACGCGCTACAGCGGGAACAACGAGTTCATCTTCACAATGGACAACGGCGACCACATCGTGAGCGGCCGCAGTTACAAGGAGAACATCTCGCGCGCGCTCCAGGAGCAGGAGCGTTGATCGGTCACAGAGCGCACCGTCCATCATCGTCGTTCCGCCGCACGCACTGGGCCCGGCTAGCTTTTCGGTCCAAACCCTTGTTGCCATGCGTTCCCTCCCGCTCCTTGCGCTCTCTGCGCTCGTCCTCGCAGCCTATCCGCTACGGCTGCCGGCCCAGTACTCCCAGCTCGATCTGCCCCGCGAAAGCCAGCACGGCACGGTCCTGCAGACCATCGGCACCACGGACATCACCGTGGAGTATTCGCGGCCCAGCGTGAAGGGCCGCACCATCTGGGGCGAAGTGGTGCCCTACGACCAGGTGTGGCGCGCCGGGGCGAACGAGAACACCCGGTTCAGCACCACCAACGACCTTACCGTGGAAGGACAGCCGCTGCCCGCCGGCACCTACGGCCTGCACATGATCCCCACCAAAGACGCGTGGACCATCATCTTCAGCAAGGACCATTCGGCCTGGGGTTCGTTCTTCTACAAGAAAGAGAACGACGCCCTGCGGGTGAGCGTGACACCACGCCCGGGCCCCATGACCGAGCAGGTGACCTACGACTTCGCCGACGTGACCAAGGACGGCGCCACGCTGGTGCTGCGCTGGGAGAAGCTCGAGGTGCCGGTGAAGCTCGGTGTGGACGTGCACGGGATCGTGCTGGCCGGCATGGGCGCCCAGCTGAGCGGTCTCGGAGCTTTCGGCTGGGAGGTCTGGTACGAAGCCGCGCACTATTGCCATGCGGAGAAGATCGCGCCGGAGAAGGCGATGAAATGGGTGGATGCCAGTATCGCCCGCCAGCCCAACTTCGAGAACCAGACCCTGAAAGCGACCATGCTCGAGGAACAGGGCAAGGCGGCCGAAGCCTCGGCATTGCGCAAGGCGATGATCGACGAAGCGACCAATGCCCAATTGAACACCTACGGCTACCAATTGATCAACGACGGCAAGACCGCCGAAGCCGTCAAGATCTTCGAATTGAACGCGAAGCGCCACCCAAACGACCCCAACGTGCACGACAGCCTGGGCGAAGGCTACATGATGAACGGCCAGAACGACATGGCGATCAAGAGCTTCAAGAAAAGCCTTGGCATGGACCCGCCCGAAGGCGTGCGCATGAACTCGATCAAGTGCTTGAAGAAGCTCGGTGTGGACACCGGAGCGTGGGAAAAGGCCACCACCACGGGCATGTAGTGCCGCCCCGACAAGCGCCCGGGCCGCGCTCTACCTTCGGCGCATGCACGTTCGCGACCTTGCTGGCCGTCCGCTCCTGGGCGGTCTGCTCCCAATTCTCATGCTCCTTGCGGCACCAGCTGCGGCGCAACGCCCGCCTGAGCAACCGGATGCCGCACGCATCCTGCACGAAATGCAGAAGTTGAACGTGCTGGGCACCGTGCTCTACATCGCCGCGCACCCCGACGACGAGAACACACGTCTGATCGCCTGGCTGGCCAATGGGAAGAAGGTGCGCACCGGTTACCTGAGCCTCACGCGGGGCGAAGGCGGGCAGAACCTCATCGGACCGGAGCTGGGAGACGCCCTAGGCATCATCCGCACACAGGAGCTGCTCGAGGCACGTCGCATCGACGGCGGCGAGCAGTTCTTCACCCGCGCGGTGGACTTCGGCTTCAGTAAAAGCGCGAAGGAGAGTTTTGAGAAGTGGGGCCACGATGAAGTGCTCAGCGATGTGGTGCGCGTGATCCGCACCTTCCGACCGGACATCATCATCACGCGCTTCCCACCCACGCGCGAGGCTGGTCACGGACATCACGAGGCCAGCGCGATCCTGGCGGAAGAAGCGTTCGACCTGGCCGGGGATCCCAAGGCCTTCCCGGAACAACTAGCGCAAGGTCTTGAGGTGTGGAAGCCGCGGCGCCTTTTCTTCAACGGCAGCACGTGGTGGAAGCAGAACCTGGCCGAGATCGCCAAGCCGGATTCCGGCTGGTACCAAGTGGATGTGGGCGGCTACGACCCCCTGCTCGGCCTGAGCTATACCGAAATCGCCGGGCGTAGCCGTAGCATGCACAAGAGCCAGGGCTTCGGTGCGGCGGAAACCAAGGGCGAGCTGATCGAGTACTTGAAGTTCGTGGCGGGTGAGAAGCCTAAGAGTGCGGACATTTTCGAGGGGATCGATATGACGTGGGGGCGTTTGCCCGAATGTGTCGGAGCCAAGGTGGTTGCAGAGAAGGCCGCACGCGCCTTCGAACCGGAACATCCCGAGCGGTCGATCGCGACATTGGTCGAGCTCAAGAACACCTGGGCCAGTAGCAAGGACCCATGGATCGCATACGCCCGGTTGCGCGTCGACCGACTTGTCGCCGATTGTGCCGGTCTTGTGATCGAAGTACTTAGCGAACAGTCTTTCGTTACACTAAAAGGTCCCTCCGACAGTCTGAGCCTTCGCGTCCTTGTGCGGAATCGAACGGAAGTTCCGCTTTCCGTTTTCGCATCCCATAGCGTTGGGCCGTTCATGGGCAAGCTTTCCGTCAACAAGCCGTTCCAGATGAAGTACTGGCCCAACCAGATCGGGGAACGCGAGGTCGACGAGCCGTTCTGGTTGAGAACGGCACACACCAGCCTTTACAACGTCAAGGATGCCAAGCTCATCGGTAAGGCGATCACTCCTACGAACCTGGAGTTCGACTACTTGATCGACCCGGAACATGCATACTCCAGTGGCCGCACGCGGACCATTCGGCGCTGGGTGGACCGCGTGGCCGGCGAGCGCATCCGCCCGGTGTACGTGACACCCGTCGTTTCCGTGATCCCGAAGACCGATGTGCTGATCGCACGCGGTGGAGCACAACGTATTGCAGTGGACGTTGAAGCGCTGACGGACGACATCACCGGCACGCTCACATGCACCTTTCCCGCGGGTTGGTCCGTTGTCGGGAACACCAGTGGCAGCCTGGAAATGGGCGTAACGATCAAGAAGCGCAACGAGAAGAACAGCTTCACCCTGAGCGTGGAACCGGGCGCGAACGCGAAGCCCGGTCCACTGCGCTTCGTCTTCACCGGCCCGAAAGGCACGGCCGACCGTACCCTCCACGAGATCGACCATCCGCACATCCTGCCGCAGGTGTACTACACGCCCGCTGAAGTGAAGCTGATCCCGTTGGACGTGAAGACCACCGCAAGGACCGTGGGCTATATCAAGGGCGCTGGCGATGACGTGCCGCATGCGCTTGAACAACTCGGCGTGAAGGTGGAGATCATCGACGCAAGCACGGCCACCTTGGAAAGTCTCGGCAAGTACGACGCGATCGTCACCGGCATCCGCGCTTACAACACCGTGCAGTCCATGAAGGCGCTGAACCCGCTGCTGATGACGTACGTGGAGAACGGCGGCACGCTCGTGTGCCAGTACAACACGAAGAGCAGTGACATGGTGCTGCCCGATACGCTCTTCGGCCCCTACCCCTTCAAGCTCACGCGCG
>CAZFAW010000004.1:0-2343 GCA_964517015.1 uncultured Chryseobacterium sp. | reverse complement strand
GACATGGTGCTGCCCGATACGCTCTTCGGCCCCTACCCCTTCAAGCTCACGCGCGATCGCGTGACCGTGGAAGAAGCACCACCCACCTTCCTCGCGAAGGACCATCCGCTGCTTAACGCGCCGAACGCGATCACTGAGAAGGATTTCGAAGGCTGGGTGCAGGAACGCGGGCTCTACTTCTGCGGCAGCCTGGATCCCCACTACACGCCGCTGATCGCCTGGAACGATCCGGGCGAACAACCGCTCAACGGCGGCCTGATCACCTGCGACTTCGGCAAAGGCCGGTATGTCTACACGGGCATCAGCTTCTTCCGCGAGCTGCCCGCCGGTGTGCCCGGTGCGTATCGCCTCTTCGCGAACCTGATCTCCGCACGTGAACCCTGATCCGCTCGATCGCCCGCCCCTGCTCGGTAGCTGGCGCAACGTGTACTTGCTGCTCGTGGCCGTGCTGCTGCTGGAGATCGCCGCCATGTACGTGATCACCAGGTCCTTCGCATGAGCCCGATCGATTGGATGGTGATGCTGGGCACCCTGGTGCTGATCGCTGCATATGGCACGTGGCGCACGCGCCGCGAGCACACGCGGGAGGATTTCCTGCGCGGTGGCCACGCGGACCGTTGGTGGGTGGTGGGCTTCAGTGTGGTGGCCACTCAGCTCAGCGCCGTGACCTTCCTGAGCACGCCCGGTCAGGGATACCTCGACGGCATGCGCTTCGTGCAGTTCTACTTCGGCCTGCCCCTGGCCATGATCGTGGTGGCCGCGGTGTTCATCCCGCTGTACTACAAATGGAACGTGTTCACGGCGTACGAGTTCATCGGAAAGCGGTTCGATCGCAGGACGAGGCTGCTTACGGCGATCCTGTTCCTGTGCCTGCGCGGGTTGAGCGCGGGCATCACCATCCATGCCCCCATGCTGGTGCTGGACCGCGTGCTGGGTATCGGCTATGGATGGAGCTACGCCCTCACCGGGCTTGTGATCCTCTACACCACCATCGGCGGTGCGAAGGCGGTGAGCGCCACGCAAACCCAGCAGATGACGGTGATCTTCCTCGGCTTGATCATCACGCTGGGCCTGGTGATCCATCAGCTATCCGACCGCATGGGCGTTCTGGACGGTCTTCGGCTCGCGGGCGCGACGGGTCACTTGAACATCATCACCACGAACTTCGACCCGAACGACAAGTTCACCTTGTGGAGCGGCCTGATCGGCGGGTTCTTCCTGCAGCTCTCCTATTTCGGAACGGACCAGAGCCAGGTGGGGCGTTACCTGAGCGGCAAGAGCGTACGCGAGGCCAAGCTGGGCATGATGTTCAACGGTTTGATCAAGATCCCGATGCAGTTCGTCGTGCTGCTCACCGGGGTGCTGGTGTTCGTGTACTACCTCTTCCATGCGAGCCCCGTGCATTGGAACGCGCAGAACGCGGCCGCAATGGACGCGCTGCCCGCCTACGCCGCCTTGCAGGACGCGCATCAACACCATGAAGCGGACGCACGGGGCCACGCGCTCGGCTTCCTGGATGCCACCCGTAGCGGTGACGCCACGCGCGCTGCGGCCGAACGCGAGAGGCTGAACACCGTGCTACGCGCGGACTCCACCACACGGGCACAGGTGCGTGACCTGGTGAAGGTGCACGTGCCCGGCGCCGATCCCCGCGACGACGACCACATCTTCCTCAGTTTCGTTCTCGGTCATTTCCCGGTCGGCATCATCGGCCTGTTCGTGGCCGTGATGTTCGCCGCCAGCATGAGCACCAGCAGCGCAGAGCTCAATGCGCTGGCCACCACCACAACAGTGGACGTGATCCAACGCGCGTGGACCGATCGCGCGCAGGTGCGTGCCACGCGCTGGGCCACGATCCTCTACGGGCTGGCCGCCATGGCCTTCGCCGGGGTGGCCTCGCGCATCGGCAATCTGATCCAGGCCGTGAACACGGTGGGATCCCTGTTCTACGGCACCATCCTGGGCATCTTCCTCGTCGCCTTCTTCCTCCCACGCGTCCGCGGCAAGGCGGTCTTCGTGGCGGCACTTGTGGCCGAAGCGGTGATCCTCGTCCTGTTCGTATTGCAGACCTGGTACGGCTGGCAGCCCATCGGCTTCCTCTGGTTCAACCTGATCGCACCGGCCATCGTGCTCACGGCCTCGCTCGTGCTGCAGGCGCTGATCGGGGAGGATGGAAAAGGAAAGGGCCGCACTGCGGCGGCCCTTCCTTGAAGAGGTTCCGTTCACTTGCTCCACTCCTCCAACTTGGCGCGGTAGTTCTTCACGGCGCCTTCGTCGTTCTCCTTCTGGGCGAGGGTGATCGCTTCGTTCGCGGTGGCCACGGCCGATTTCTTGTCGCCGTTC
>CAZFAW010000003.1:14568-26015 GCA_964517015.1 uncultured Chryseobacterium sp. | reverse complement strand
CCACGATGTTCTTCGAGATCATCCAGCGCAAGGGCGCGAAGAGCTTCGGCAAGGGGAACTTCAAGGCGCTGTTCGAGGCGATCGAAAGGGAGCAGGAGAATCGGGGGACGCTCTAATGCAAGGATGTCGCGCAGCGTTCACGTCATATACAAGAACCTCAAGGGCCTTTCCAAGAAGGAGCTTGATGAACAGTCCGCGGACCCCAACTCGGACCTTCGGCAATTGGGACGGAAGTCCAGTTTGAAGAAGCAGGTGAAGAAGGCGCGCAAGGCGAAGTGAACTTCGGCAACCGTATTCGTCCCGACTTATCGGGAGACAACTTCAACGCGCTGTTCGATGCGATGGCGGGAGCAGAAGAACGTTGTGAGCTATTGCATCACCACGTTCATGCGCGCGGAACGCCGATCTCCGGCAATGAGGACCACGCTGTAGGTTCCAGCTGCCAGCCCGTGCAAGTCCAACACTTCGCATTGCTTGCCCACCGGGCGCTCAGGGATCGCCACCGAGCGCACCATGCGACCTTCTGCGTCCATCAATGTGCAAGTAAGTTCGACCGCCTCCGGCCATTCGTACTCAAGCGTTACAAGCTCCGAGGCCGGGTTGGGGTAGGTGTGGAGCACGTGTGCTTCCTCTTCGGTCATCGTCACATCCATACCGATGTCGTTGAGGAACCGCAGGATCCCCAGATCGCCATCACCGGTCGCCACATCACCCATGACCACGACCCGACCATCCGGGGCAAGCGCCATGGCGTTCGCAAAGTCCAGATCGCCAGACAGGTCGGCTATGGCCAGGCCACCCACTCCGAAGGAGGCATCCACAGCGCCCGCAGCGGTATAGCGCGCCACGGCGAAGTCACCTTCCACCGTGCCCGCCTGCAGGATCTTCCCATCGGGTTGCAGGGCCAGTTTTGATGGGTTGTCGTAACCGGGCACCCAAGTGGTGATGAGGATGCCATCGCCATCCAAAGACGTGTCGAGCGCGCCGTCCGCTTGAAGGCGTACAAGACCGAAGTCGTAATCGTCCACGTTGTAGAGCGATACACTGAGAAGGATGGTTCCATCCGGCTGCACCAGAACATCCTGCGCGACGTCCTGGTCGGGAGAAAGCGGGAATGTGACCACACCATCCCCATCGAAGGAAGCATCCAACACTCCACTTCCGGTGAAACGCGCAACGGCCATGTCCTCCGTGAGGTCGCCGGTATAGCCGCTCAACACGATCGCGCCATCGGCCTGCAGCGCGCAACCCGTGGCCTCGCAGTACGTGCCGATGGTGAGCGTTGTCCAACCGTTCGTTCCGAAACTCCCATCCAGGGTTCCATCGGAAGCATACCGGGCCGCGAACATGCTGCCCGTCACGGTACCGGCAACCACCAACTGCCCATCGGGCTGGATCTCCACATCAAGTCCGAAGGCGTTCGCTGGACCAAGGTCCGTGATCACAGCGCCATCACCGCCGCCAAAGGTCGCATCCGGTGAGCCGTCGGTATTGAAACGCATCAACAGCACATCGGCCGCATTGTTCACATCGACAGTTGCACCGGTCACCACGATCCTCCCATCGGGCTGCACCAGAACGGCATTGGCCTGGTCGATCACGCTGAAGCCCACGGTCACTATCCCATCACCATCGAACGTTGCGTCCGGTGAGCCATCGACATTGTAGCGAACGAGGAAAATGTCGGGCCCGGTACCAAAGCCGAAACCGACAGCGATGACCTTGCCGTCGGGCTGCACGGCCACTCCACGACATTGGTCACCAGGGCCGATCACATCCATGGTGACGATACCATCCCCGTTGAAGGATGGATCCAGCATGCCCGCTTGGGCGAAAGCACTGAAGTTGATCGCGGACAGGGCCAGAGCAAACACAATGGGGCGTAAAGCGTGGATCATTAGCACTGGGTTGAGGGAGTATGTGAACGCATGGGCGCCTTAAACGATGTTGTCGAAGAACGGGTCTGGACATGCGGTACTTGTTGGCAGAGAGCGCAGTAGTAGGCTTCAGCGAGATCCGCCATCGCACTACTGTACTACTATGCGGAAGGTACGAGTACCGAGGGGACCGGCGACTTTCAAGAGGTGGACGCCCGGGCCAACCCCCTCCAACGAAAGAACGCGCAACTGACCTGGATAGGTGACAACCAGATCGCCAGCTACACCGAACAAGTCGATGGTCTGGATCGGCACATTCACTGGAACGCGCAACACGAGCCGCTCCCGAGCTGGGTTTGGAAAGACCTCGATGCTACCCGCCTTTATCTCATCCATGCCTATGCCCAGGTCGTTGAGGTAGCGGACGACGGTGAAATCATCCATCACGCCTGATCCATTGCTGTATCCCACTACCACGATCGAGCCGATCGCATCCAATGCCAGGGCAGTGCCCTCGTCATGTAGATCGATGTTGGTACTCACCATGCCATTCGTTCCGATGGTCGGATCAAGAGAGCCATCCGACAGGTATCTGCACAAGGCAAAATCCTCGTTAGTGTTGTCGCTAGTGCCTGTGAACAGGATCTTTCCATCCGGTTGCACCAGCAGCGACCGACCTATCACATATCCGGTCGGGAACGGAGGACTATCCACGCCGTCGGTACTGAAGGTGACATCAGGACTTCCATCCGAAGTGAATGCAAGAAGGACCGCGCTGGACACGGTGCTGGAGTATTCAGAGGCTCCGCCGAGCAGGATCGAGCCATCCGGACGCAGAGCGATGGACCAGGCGGCATCACGGCCGATCGGTGATACTGAACTCTGTACGATGCCGTCAGTACCAAAGCTCATATCCAATGATCCGTTCGGCATGTAACGCACCAGAGCAAATGAACGGCTCGGTGGGCTGCCCACATTTCCACCAGCTAGGATCTTGCCATCGGGCTGGATCACCACGGAAACGAGCACATCTGTGCCGTCGGTGACATGCGTGGTCACAACGCCATTGGTCCCGAAACTTGTGTCCAAGGCTCCATCCGAAAGCAATCGCACAACAACGAATTCATCGGCAACTCCAGACTGATAGCGTCGGCCCACCACCACCAGCTTCCCATCGGATTGGAGTGCGATAGCATATCCGTGTCCACCGGATGTACCAAGATCCACACGCACGATGCCGTCAACACCGAACGAGGGGTCGAGCATCCCGTCAGGCAGGTAACGCGCGATGCATGGGTCCGGATACCATAGTTCATCGGCCACGCCGGCGACCACGATCTTCAGGTCGGGTTGTATGATCATGCCCCTGAGCAGGTCTGCTCCTGTCGAAACTTTGGTTAGGACCTTGCCGTCGTTACCGAACGATGGGTCCAGCGTGCCGTTTGGAAGATATTTCGCGATCGCGAAGTCCAGGTCGGTGGAATCGCCTCCGATTCCTGAGGCCACGATGCCTCCATCCGGGAGGACGGACACGGCATACGCTCCTCCCACATTGAGTGCCATCTCGGTCTGAACGATGCCTCCGGTTCCAAAACTCGGATCGAGCGCGCCAGCCTGCGCGAACACGTCACTGACAACTAAGCCCGCCAAAAGACCGGAAAACAAAGCAGTGGTGACGGAAGTCATGAAAAAGTGATTGTGACGAATGTAGGCGCTGTGGCAAGACCATGCAGCCCAACGATGTTCTTCGAGATCATCCAGCGCAAGGGCGCAGCAGCGCTTCGGCAAAGGCAACTTCAAGGCGCTGTTCGAGGCGATCGAAAGAGAACAAGAGAATCGCGGCACACTGTAAGCGCGATCCGAAAGACATAAGCGAAGGGCGTCCGTAGGGCGCCCTTCGTCGTTCCGAATGCGAACTTGGCCCTGCCATTCCACCATGAACATGCGCGCCAACCCGACATTCTCAACGCTCAAGCACATCACCGGTTTCAGCGATGCGGAGATCGAGCTGGTACTGGGCTATTTCGAGCGAGCCGTGTTCAACAAGCGGCACTTGGTGCAACCGGCGGGCAAGGTCGCGAACGCCGTGTACTTCGTGGAGAGCGGTTGCCTGCGGTTGTTCTGCTCGAAGGAGGGGGTGGACCGCACGACCTACTTCTTCACGGAGCACATGTTCGCGGGCACCTACGACAGCTTCCTATCAAGAAAACCCTCCCTGATCGCCATCGAGGCGTTGGAGGAGACCAGGGTCCTCGTGCTTTCCTACGCGGCCTTGGAAGAGCTCTACCGGGTCTTCCCAAAGATGAACGAGTTCGTTCGCAAGTCCATCGAGCAACGCTTCGTGGTCCTGCACGACCTGTTCACGGCTTATCTCTTGAACAGCCCGGAGGAGCGGTATCTGACCTTGCTGAAAGAGCGTCCGGAGCTCGTTCAACGGATCCCCCTGCACCACATCGCCTCGTTCCTCGGGGTGACACCGGTTTCACTGAGCCGGATCCGGAGACGCATCGCGGCGCACTGATTTCTTATCGATCGTTATCGTCCTTCCCGAAGTGCTGTCGGGATCTTTGCACGATCAAAGGACGATATCCCCATGAGCAAACGTTGGAGGCGTGTGGTCGCGATCGTTGGCGGTTTGCTTGCGATCCTCGCAGTACTGGTCTGGTGGTTCATGCACCGCTTCAGCGCGGAGACCGCCGTGATGACCCCGGCACCCACGGGGCGCTTGGTGGACCAGGTGTACGCCATCAAGGACGAGTTCGTGAACATGTACCTCATCGGCGATAACGATAAGTATGTTGCCATCGATGCCGGCAAGGACCTGGCCGTTGTCCAGAAGGAACTGGTCAAGCTGGGCGTGGATCCCGATCAAGTGGAAGCGGTGCTGTTGACCCACACCGACATGGATCATGTGGCTGCGCTGCCCTTGTTCCGCCGTGCGACGATCTACCTCGCCAAGGAAGAAGTGGACATGCTGACCGGGAAGCAGCAGAAAGTACCGTTCTACAGCAACAGCATGCCGAGGAACGACTACACGCTGCTCGAGAACGGCCAGGTCCTGCGGATCGGCGGGTTGAAGGTGGCCTGCATCCTGACGCCCGGGCACACGAGCGGTTCCCTGTGCTACCAAGTGAACGACAAGTACCTGTTCACGGGCGACATTCTGAGCCTGAAGGAGGGAAAGGTCGGGCCTTCGGTCGCATTCTTCGACATGGACCACGCCAAGGCCACGGATGCGATCCGGCTCGTTACCGACTTACCCAATGTGCAATACCTGTTCAGTGCCCACCACGGTTTTTCGGCCGATTACCCGGCAAGCGTGCAGGATTGGAACGCGGCCCATCCGCGATGAACACATGGCCCGGAAAACGGGGCTGGGCTGATGGGAGGTCCGTATGAGCGACAGGGCGTCGCAACTCCTCGCAGATCATGCAAGGCGCTGTTCGAGGCGATCGAAAGAGAACAAGAGAATCGCGGCACACTGTAAGCACGATTCGAACGACATGATCGAAGTGCGTCCAATGGGCGCCCTTCGTCGTTCATCGCCACGCGTAACGGCCCCTCCCTACATTCACGGCATACGCTTGCTATGGCCCTCACCCCTGACCAGCTCACCGCCGAGTTCGAGCGGACACGCCCGGCCCTTCGCTCCTACATCCTGCGCATCACCGCCAACAAGCAGGATGCCGAGGACATCGTTCAGGAAACGTGGATCAAGGCGCACCGCAACATCGCAGGCTTCAAAGGCGAAAGCTCATTGAAGACCTGGCTGTTCGCCATTGCACAGAACATCGCACGGGACCACCTGCGCTCCTTGAAGCGGTGGCCGGAAGAAGTGGGCGACATCTGCAAGGAGGCCGCCATGCATGATCCTGACTTCTTCCGGGAGGCCATGAGCATCCGGCACACCTCGCCGCAGGGAGCCTTTGAGATCCGTGAGCACATCGCCTTCTGCTTCACCTGCGTCAGCCGCTCGTTGCCCTTGGAACAACAGCTCGCCCTTATGCTGAAGGAGGTCTACGAGTTCCAGGTGAACGAGATCGCCGAGATCATGCAGAACACGGAGGCCATGGTGAAGTACTGGCTGCACACCGGCCGCAGCAAGATGATCACGCTCTTCGACAAGCGCTGCGCACTGATCAACAAGGAAGGCGTGTGCCACCAATGCACGGAACTGAACGGCATCTTCAACCCGAAGCAGGACGCTCAAGTAGAAGCGATGAAAGTCCAGATGGTGCGCGATGCGGCCAAGAAGGACAAGGAACACCTCTTCGACCTGCGCATGGTGGTGATGAAGGAGCTGGACCCCTTCACCTCACCAGCAGCCGAGCTACAACTGCATCACTTGGAGTTCGACCGGCAGGTGATGAAGAAGCACCTGGCCGAGGCCTGAAGCCCTTGCTGGGCGGGCCTTTCGAACTTTTTTCGCCGAAATACTATCGTTCCGTCGGGCAGGGTCGTCCAAGAGTCATGAAACACGCACTGACCACCCTCATGACCATGGCAACCGCAACCGTTCTCGCTCAAGGCCAAGCCGCCCGAACCACCAGGACCACCTTCCACCGGGAGACCACGGTGAGCACCGTGATCAAAGCCGACGAGGCCATCATCTGGGCCCTGCTCACCAACGCAAGCGACTACCCGCGGTGGAACTCGACCGTGACCTCGATCCAAGGCGATATCGCCCTTGGCGAGAAGATCGTGCTGAAGAGCACCCTCGATGCCAAGCGCAGCTTCAAATTGAAGGTGAAGGAATTCCAACCCGCCCAGAAGCTGGCCTGGGGCGACGGCAAAGGCATGCGTACCTATACCCTGAAGAACAACGGCGACGGCACGGTGACCTTCACCATGACCGAGCGCATCGGCGGCCTCATGTTCCCCATGTACGCGAAGTACATCCCATCTTTCGATGCGAGCTTCAATGCACTCGCCGCCGACTTGAAGAGGGAAGCCGAACTGATCCAGAACAAGGCCCACTGAACCCATCAACGCTCACCCAACAACCTCATTCTTCATGGAAAAGCGCACCAAGGACAAACCCTGGAAACTGAAGACCCCTCCCGGCACTTCGGAGTACACGATGCACGTGGAAGAGAAGGACGGTAAGGAGGTGCTCGTGTGCACCGTTGGCAAGACCGTATTGCTCTACGACATCCGGTGCATCAACGACCTGCACGCCATGCTGAAGAAGCACGGCGACTGGATGGAGCTCGGTGGGGCGGATGAGCAGAAGCCAGCTAAGGAAGGCACCGTGGAAGCCTGGGGCCGCAGCGAGAAGAACCCCGTGAAGGGCTGGTACGGACTGAAGAAAGGTTTACGCGGACGTTTCGGAGTGTACCTACCGCCACTGATGGAAGCGCTCGGACTTTGTGAGCTGACGCACGAGGCGAAAGGGAACAAGATGCGGGCTAAGTGAATGGCGAGTTGCGGCCTGAGCAGAAATGACAAATGGAAGGGCCTCAGCCGGGCGCCCTTCACGCATCAAAGCAAGGGCTCCGGCGAATCAGCGAAGCGCTTGTGCTTGCCAGCCAGTTTGCCGAAGAACACCGTGATGGGGAAGATGACCTTTCGAACGAACGCCGGGATCCCGGGCATGCCGAACTCGCTACCGTACCGTGTCAGCAGATACGCACCGTCGAAGTCGTCCGGTCGCTTACCGTCACGCGACTTCTGCGAGCGATAGAGCTCCGTCAGGAAGTACTCAACGTTGTGGGCGGGTTGGATCCATCCGCTGAACTTCAGCTGGTCGTTCCCGGCGTTCCAGAAACGATGCGGTACACCTGCTTCGAACAAGGCGGTCTCGCCTGGACCGATCTCCCACGCCGGTTTGCCCATGACTTCCACACCCATGCGCCCGCTGGCCACTGTGAGGCTCTCGGTCTGCTTGTAGTGCACATGCATGGCCGGGCCGGCTCCCGGATCGCATTCGGCCTCGACCTCCGTGCCTTGGTGGCCGATGGTGCACTGCGATCGTTGACCAGGGCGGAAGAGGATCACCTGGTGGCCTGCTGCAGCTTGATCTCGCGCGGTTGGGTGGTGGAGGCGGTGGAATCAGGATATGATCCGGCGGATAGAGTCCCCCACTACATGGGCATGTTGCGCCGGATCGTGGACGGGTACCGCCCGCACACCCAGGGGTGATCGCATTCTTCACCTATGCAGCGACGGATCGGCCCTTTTGCGGGCAGTGGAACGGATCAACGCTGTAGCTGGAGCGGATACCATCCACGCGCGTGGCGAGCGAAGGGCAACCTCCCTTCGTTCATCGGCATCCGCCGCGTTATGGCACGCACACCCGCAGCGAAGCGCTCGATCCAAGGGTACGCACCCGTACCACGTAAAGGCCCGGCGTCATCCCCGCAAGTGCGATGGGTTCCCCGCGCCAAGGGCGGTCCACCACCACGCTTCCCCTGCCATCGAGGATATCCAACCGCATCCCGGCGGCCGCGCCCCTGCGTTCGATCCAGGGTACGCCTTCCACATAGGACAAGGTGAACAGGTCGGGATCCTCCAACCCCGGCACCTCGGTCACGGAACAATCGTTCACCATCTGCGCGAACTGTTCCAGTGACATGGACCCCGGTGTTTCGGTGGTGATAGGGCCGGAGACCATGCCCGCGGAATAGTCGAGATAGTAGACGCCGCAAATGGAGATCATATGATCGCCGGGCTGTTCGTAGCTGGTGCCACAGAGCGAGTTGCCCGCGAGATCGGTGGGCATCAGGGCCCACACCACCGTGTCACCCACGTTCCACGTGGTGGCGTAGTGCCTGCACAGCAGGCCGCAATCGCCCCACACGCGCACCGTATCGTTCACCTGCAAGGACCCGCTGAACGATTGGATCACCTTGATGTCCATACCGTATTGGACATCATCGAGTTTCACGCCCAGCACCACCGACTCCGGGATCCACCATTCGGGGTTCGGAAAGGGCGGGTCCAGCACCCCGCAAAAGGTCTGGGGACCGAAACAGGAACACGCGACGGCGCTCGTGGCGATGCCGCCGGCAAGAAGGACGAACAGGGTGGAACGTGCACGCATGGGACCGGTGTATTCCGAAAGATGGCGCAAGGCGCCTCGGTCGTTGCCCGGGCGTTGACGGGGCGTTGGTCCTGGGGCACGGCCCGCTTGCGGTGCGTCGGATACCTTCGCGCCCTTCCGATCAACGCCATGTTCCGTACGCACACTTGTGGCGAGCTCCGCCTCCAGCACGCCGGCCAGACCGTGACCCTCGCCGGCTGGGTCCAGCGCACCCGCGACCTGGGCGGTATGACCTTCGTGGACCTCCGCGACCGGTACGGCATCACGCAGCTCACCTTCAACACGGACAGCGACGCAACGCTTCGCGAAACGGTGCGCACGCTGGGTCGCGAGTTCGTGGTGCAGGTAACGGGCAAAGTGATCGAGCGCCAGAGCAAGAACGCCAACATACCCACCGGCGAAGTAGAGATCCTCTGCTCGGAACTGAAGGTGCTGAACGGTGCGAAGACGCCGCCCTTCACGATCGAAGAGGAGACCGATGGCGGCGAGGAACTGCGGGCGAAATACCGGTACCTGGACCTTCGCCGTGCCAATGTGCGTCGCGGGCTCGAGCTGCGCCACCGCATGGCCATCGAAGTGCGCAACTATTTGAGCGCACAGCATTTCCTCGAGGTGGAGACGCCCGTGCTGATCAAGAGCACGCCGGAGGGTGCGCGCGACTTCGTAGTGCCCAGCCGCATGAACCCGGGCGAGTTCTACGCACTGCCGCAAAGCCCGCAGACCTTCAAGCAACTGCTGATGGTGGCGGGTTTCGACCGCTATTTCCAGATCGTGAAATGCTTCCGTGATGAAGACCTGCGCGCCGACCGCCAGCCCGAGTTCACGCAGATCGACTGCGAAATGGCCTTCGTGGAGCAGGAGGACATCCTGAACACCTTCGAGGGCTTGGCGAAGCACTTGTTCCAGGCCATCCACGGCATCACCTTCGACGGCGCCTTCCCCCGCGTGTCGTTCGATGAAGCGATGAAAGGCTACGGCAGCGACAAGCCCGACCTGCGCTTCGGCATGAAGTTCCATGAGCTGAACGACCTCGTGCACGGGAAGGGATTCAAAGTGTTCGACGAAGCGGAGCTGGTGGTGGGCATCAATGCGGAGAACTGTGCGGGCTGGAGCCGCAAGCAGACCGATGCGCTCATCGACTTCGTGAAACGCCCGCAGATCGGCGCCACCGGTATCGTGTTCGTGAAATGGACCGAGGAAGGGCTGAAGAGCACGGTGGACAAGTTCTTCACACCGGAACAGCTCCAGCAATGGGCCGCACGCTTCGGCATGAAACAGGGCGACCTGCTCTGCATCATGGCCGGCAAAGCCGACAAGACCCGCAAGCAGCTGAACGAACTGCGCCTGCACCTGGGCGACCAGCTAAGCCTGCGCGACCCCAAGGTGTTCAAGCCGCTCTGGGTGATCGACTTCCCGCTGCTGGAGCAGGATGAGGAGACCGGTCGCTGGCACGCCATGCACCACCCCTTCACCGCGCCGAAGCCCGAGGATGCCCAGAGGCTCTTCGACCAGCAGGACCTCGGCCGCGTGCGCGCCAACGCGTACGACCTGGTGATCAACGGCACCGAGATCGGCGGTGGCAGCATCCGCATCCACGACCGCGCCATGCAGGAGGCCATGTTCCGCGTGCTCGGCTTCACCGATGAGGATGCGCGGTACAAGTTCGGCTTCCTGATGGATGCCTTCGAGTACGGCGCACCTCCGCACGGCGGCGCAGCTTTCGGCTTCGATCGCTGGGTCTCCCTCTTGGGGCACCGCACCGACATACGCGAGTTCATCGCCTTTCCGAAGAACAACGCGGGGCGCGACGTGATGATCGACGCGCCCAGCCGGATCGACGAAGAGCAGCTGAAGGAGCTGGGGATCGAGACCAAAAGCTGAACGTTCTACTTCTTCCGACCAGGCTTCTTGAGCTTTGCTTCTTTGGTAGCAGCCTTGGCCCGTTGTTGATGTAAGTCCTTCAGCTCAGTGCGCATCTCCTCCACCCGCTTGAGGATCTGCTGCACCGGCTCTTCCAGTTCCTTGCCCATGCGGCGGTGGCTGTCGGGGTCCTCCTCCTTCATAAGCTTCAAAAGCGCGAAGTAGACCGGGCGGAACACACCCTTTAACCACGGGAACCGCACCTCGAAGGCATCGCGTAGCCCGTGGTATTGTTCGCGTGCCAAAGCCCACAAAAGGGCATCCATGATCCCTGCGGTGCTGAGCGGTAGTTGGGTCAGTTGCAACGTTTTGCTCAAGGCATCGCCCAGATCGCCGTGTTTCCATTCCTCAACGGCGCGTTGGGACAAGGCATCCACCACCTGCGCATAGTGCGCACCGTTCTCCCTGGCGAACGGATCCTCACCAGGTGCGGTCCGCATCATCCACCAAAAAGAAAGGGCGAGGTCGCGCTGTGCCTGCGCATTGCTCGGGTCCTTTTCCGCCAGGGTCTTGCGGATCCGAAGACCATCCTCGAACGCCTTGCGCGCTTGAGGCAATTCGCCCTCATTCACCAAGAGGTCGCCCAACTTGTTGAAGCTGATCGACAG
>CAZFAW010000003.1:0-14468 GCA_964517015.1 uncultured Chryseobacterium sp. | reverse complement strand
CCTTTTCCGCCAGGGTCTTGCTGATCCGAAGACCATCCTCGAACGCCTTGCGCGCCTGCGGCAATTCCCCTTCGCGCACCAACAGGTCGCCCAAGTGTTCGTAGCTGATCGACAGGTCGCGCTGCGCCTGCGCATTGGTGGGGTCCTTCTCCGCCAGGGTCTTGCGGATCCGAAGGCCGTCCTCGAAGGCCTTGCGCGCCTGCGGCAATTCCCCTCTTAGCATCGCAATGTCACCGGTGAAGGTGAAGAACCAAGGATCGTTCTTGTCCGCGTGCTTGGTGAGGATCTGTTCCGCCTCCTGCAGATCCAACCGCTCAATGGCTGTCCAAGCCTTTTCGCGCCATGGCGAACCGTCGGGGTCCTTGCCGCGCCACTGCGCTTCGGGAAGTATCTGATCCGCATGGTCGGGATAGGAACGCAGCGACCGTTCATACACCATCTGTTTGGTGCCTTGGTCCAAGCGATCACTGCCCAGTAGCGCGCTGGAGATCAGCAATTGTCCGGCGGGATCAAGCCCGGCCTGGTCCAGCGTATGCAAGTGCCTCATCGCTCGGTCCTTCAGCCCTTTCTCATCGCACCACAGCTCAAAGAACCGCGTGAGCCAGCGCACCTTCTGCGGCCCGTTGCGCTGGGCGTTGTTCATGAGGTACCAGATGTTGAAGAAGCGTTCGGCCAGCTGGTAGAAGTGGTTCTTGGTGCTGGTTTCGTCGCGCAGCACGAAGCCGTCGCGGACGAGTTGGCCGAGTTGGGCGCTCACCACTTTGCTCTCCAAGCGCGTAGCCGTTCCGATCTCACCGGCGCTCATGCCGTCCCACTGCATGGCCAGGGCATGCACGATCTTCTGCTTCTGCGGGCTCAGCTCGTCCATGCGGTGCTTGTAGAGCGGCGTCACCAGGTCCAGCGTGCGACGCAGGTCCTCGAATACGCTGGTGTCGCCATCCTTGTCGAAGACCTCCAATAGGAGCATGATGGTGCGGGGCACGCCGCCCGTGAGGATGCGCAGGTTATCGATACGGTGAGGTTCTTTGTCCACCACCTCCTTCACCTGCTTGCTGCCGCGCTTGGCGGCGTAGTGCGTCAGCAAGGCGATCACCTCCTGTTGGTTGAGGCCTGGCAGGTGATGCTCTTTGAACAGGTCGAAGTAAGGTGCGTC
Source organism: uncultured Chryseobacterium sp. (assembly GCA_964517015.1). Lineage (GTDB taxonomy): Bacteria > Bacteroidota > Bacteroidia > Flavobacteriales_F > PHOS-HE28 > PHOS-HE28. The sequence continues at coordinate 13,315 of CAZFAW010000003.1, read as the reverse complement.
GTGTGTTTCCAGTTCATCCAACCGCACCGCCGTGCCGCCGATCAGCTTGATATGCTTGTTCGCCACCAGCAACTCGCGCAATGCATGGTTCTCCTGTTTGCTGAACTTGCGGAAGAGGTCGCCGACGTTGTCCACCAGCATCAGCAGCTTCTTCTTCGTGCCCTTCAGCCGCGCCTCGATGGTGGTGAAGCATTGTTCGTGCTGTTCGTTCTTGCTCCAGAGCGAGCCCAGGTCACCCAGTGCACTGAAGCCCACCGGATCCACGCTGGCCATGTGCTGGCCGATCCAGATCCAGAAGTCGAGCAGGGAATTCACCGGCCAGTTCTCTTCGGCGGTCTTCACGGAGATCCACTTGGACGCGAGTTCGGAGTGCTTCATCTCCACGCGGATGCGCTCGAAGAGCGTGCTCTTGCCCATGCCACGCATGCCCTGAACCATGTGGTGCTGGCTGAGCTTGCCGGGCCCGTCCTTGCGGATGTCGGCCATGATGCGCTCGAAGACCGCGTTGCGCACCACGAAGTCGTTGACGATCTCCGCATCGCTCTTGTGCTGGGGACGGTAGATGTGCTCGAAGGCCATGGTTCAGTTGCGGTCGGTACGGCGGAAGGTGAATGGGGCGAGGAGGTCGCGGAAGAAACGGGAGAGCGCGAGGATGCGTTCGTTCTCGCAGCGGCGCAACAGCATTGTGAGCACGATGACCGTGACGCAGACTACGATGGTGATCCCCAGCGCCGTGTTCATGGTGCAATGGTCTGCGCCCACCAGCGCATGAGCAACGGAGAGGCGAAACGGAGTGTGCGGGCATCGCTATCGCGCACGAGGTAGCCGTCGTGGATCAGGCTGCGCACCACATCCATGTAGCCGTCGGATAGCTTGTGCTTGGCGGCACCGAGGTCATGCACCTTGTCCATGGAGAGCGGCTTGCCGGCGCTGCAGGCGTTGAGCAGCTCTTTGGCGAAACGCCGTTCGGCGGTATCGAACAGCACGCTCAAGCGCTGGTGCCAGTGGTCGTAGTAGTTGCGCTTGGCGAGCGCCCTGGTGAACGCCTGGTCCACGACCTTCTTCGAGATCGTGACCGCCTCATCATCGTTCAGGATCTCCTCCACCTCGTTCATCACCACCTGGATGAAGAAGGGGATGAGCCACACGAGCTTCTCGAGCAGATGCGCCCGAACGGCATCGGGCATCTCGGCACCGGATCCGTCGATGATGCGGGCGATCAGCTCCAGCGCTTCCTTCTCCGTGAAGGGCGGCATGTCTAAGGCCAGCAGGTCGTTGATCGCGTGCGAGGAGTTGAGCTTTCCGACGATCTGTTCCAGCCCCACGGAACCGGCGAACACGAAGCTCACGCGCTTGACCACGTCGGGGTCTTGCCGCAACTCGCGCATCTTATGCAGGAGCGCCACTGCGGCATCGGTACCGTGCTTCTTGCGCACGTTCTCCACGGCCTGCGAGAATTCATCCACGAGAAAGACGAAGTGCTCCCTAGCGGGAAGACCCTTCAGCAGGGTAAGCAGGTCGTTGAAGCCATCAGGGTCGGCGGTGGATAGCCTTGGGCCATCCGGACCGATCTCCACCTTGAGTCGCTTCAGCAGATTGCCGAGCTTCATGCCTAGTTCGGCCTTGGCCGAGACCATCTCAATGGCCTTCGCATAGAGCTTCCGGAAGATGTCCTTCTCCTCGGCCACGGACTCCACGATCAAGTAGATCGGATGGAAGCCAGGCTCCGGTTCGTTCTCCACCTCGCGCATGAAGGAGGTCTTGCCCACGCGGCGCGGCGCGGCCATGAGCAAGTGCTCCCCGGCGGCCACGTGCCTCCAGAATTTCCTGATCAATCGCGGACGACCGAGGTAGCTTTCCCCTTCGGCCACGGCGCCAACGACGGTGTTGAAATGGATCATGGCTGAATCTGGATTCATCGGCGAATGTACTCACAAAGACATTGTTGTCAAGTATTTTGACAATACCTCCATTGTCCAATCTATTCCTTGAGCCATCGCCTTTCCGCAGAACAACGCGGGCCGCGACGTGATGATCGACGCGCCCAGCCGGATCGACGAAGAGCAGCTGAAGGAGTTGGGGATCGCGGTGAAGGGCTGATCCGACTACTTCTCGCTATCCTTCAGGTCCCGGAAGAGGGCCATGAGTTCTTCCGGCTCTTCCCCCGCACCGCCCAATTCTGCGGCGTGTTCCCTCGCCTTGGTGATGCGCTCGGCCGTGAGGGGGTGCGAGCTGAGGAAGGCCAGGGACCCCGGCACGTCGTGCGCTTCGCGTTCCAGCAGTTCCAGCAAGTGCGCCATGCCGATCGGGTCCACGCCGTTCGCCTTCATGCGTTCCTGGCCAATGCGGTCCGCATCGCTCTCCAGCCCGCGCCCGTAGCCCAATGTGCGGATGTTCTCCGCGTTCTGCGCCAGCACGGCCATCACCCCGTTCACATCGCCGATCAGCAGGGAAAGGAAGAGGTAGCCCGCGAGGTTGCGCACGAGCATGCGCGTGCTATGGCGCTCCTCCACGTGCGTGGCCTCGTGCGCCAGCAAGGCCGCCAGCTCGCCGGGTTCGTCCATGCGGTCCAGGATGCCCGTGAACACCACGATATCGCCACCCGGCAGGGCGAAGGCGTTCACCTGCTCCTCGCGCACCACATGGTAGCGCAGCGCATAATGCGGGCTCAGCTGCAACCGGTCGCCGAAGGCCTGCAACGCCTTGCTGCGCTCCTCGTCCACCTGCAGCTCGGACGACATGCCGTTGTAGGCCACCTGCCCGATCCGTTCATCCACCGAGCGCGGGAGCAGGAGGGACAGCCGCTCCGCGCCCCACGGCAGCACCCAGAAATAGCACGCCACCAGGAAGAGCAGCACGCCGATCACGAAGAGGACCGGTCCGCTCCGTGCGAGGGACAACAGGCGATCGTAGCCCCCCTGCCGGCCGGTGTACCGCATGCGCACGGCGAAGCTCTTGATGAACAACGGGTCGCGCACGATCACCACGCGCCGCGGATGCTCACCGAAGGAGAGGCGCAACGCGTTCGGTGTCCGCTCCCACTGCATGCCCTTGTGCTCAATGGGCCATTGGAAGCGGTCGCCGTGCACACCGGCGGAGAAGCCGGGAACCTCCACCTCGAGGGTGTTCGGTTCGCGCACCCCCACGAACGCCTCCCAGGGCTTGCTTGTGACCCCGTCGTAGAAGACCGCTGCTATGCGCTGTTCCAATCCTCAGATGAAGACCCCGATGTCCATCATGTCGCCGAGGTCATCGGCAAGGGCATCCTTATGCTCGGCCTCGGTCTGCACCACGGCGTTCAGGTCCGCATCGCCCTGGAACTCGACGTTGTTCATGATGTAGCGCGCCATGCGCACTTGTGCCCAGGCGAACCCGATGCCAAGGGTGAAAACGATGAGCAGGAGATTGCCCAACAGCAGCCCGAAGAAGCCGCCGCCGGTGGCCGTGCTCTTGAATTGGATGCGTTTCCCGTCGGCGAAGTTCCAGGAGAGGTTGTTCACGTAGTACTCGAACAGGTCCTTCTGCCACCAGAAGCCGTAGATGCCGAACGTGATCAGCGTAAGGAACCAGCCCTTCAGGTTCAGCACGAAGTACTCCAGGCCCTCCCCGCGATAGTGGAACGTGGAACTACCGTACCGCACATGGCCCAGGATGTAGTTGCGCAGGTTCATGGCGAACCAGGAGCCGTAGATCCCGAGCGTGATCACGGTGAGCAGCCCATCGCGCAGACAGAGGCGGTAAAGCTCCTTCAGCTGCCCACGGTAGCCGAAGTGGATGCCGCGCCAGCTGCTCCGGCTGAGGCGGTACCGGTAGGTGCCATGGATCACCAGGGGGATGAATGCGAGCAGGCCACCGAGGTAGCACACCATGGCCAGCAAGGGCATGCGCAACGCGTTCAACCCGACGAACAACCCGATGATCACCGCCAGGATGACCACCGCCTTGATGAACCCCTTGAACATCTCCTTCCCCGTGCCGTGGAAGTGGAAGGGGTGCGCGTCCATCTCCGTGTTCTCGTAGTACCAGGCCAGCCGCCGCGCCTTCGCCCACGGGTAGTAGATCCCGAAGGTGATCATGGTGAGCAACCAGTTCACGATCAGCACCACGAACAGGTCGCCGCCTTTGCCTTTGAATTGGAGGCGTTTCAGGGGGTTGATGAGTTCCATACGCAACGGGGTTTGGTGGGGGAAGATAAACGCGAGGCTGGAACCCGGGTTACCGGGTACACGAGATCGGGTACTTTGCCCGCAGCACGAAGGACATGGGTGATGGTGCGTTCTTCCTTGCGCTCGGGGCGATCGCCATCGTGCTGATGGTGGGCACACCCCTTCTCAAACGCATGTTCCCGGGGCTCTTCCTGCTCCGCTTGCAGCGCCAGCAGCTCGCGGTGGTGACGCGCTACTTCCAATACCATGGCCAATTGCCGCCGGAAGAAAGAAGGCGTTTCGAGCACCTGGTGGCCTCGTTCCTGAACGCGAAGGAATGGCGCGGCGTGGGCGTGGAGCTCAAGGATGAAATGCGCGTGATGATCAGTGCGAGCGCCGCACAATTGCTCTTCGGCCTGCCCGACCTCACCTTGATGCACTTCGACCGGATCCTGGTGTACGACGACGCGTACGAACACCACCGCACCGGGCGCATGCACCAGGGCGAGGTGAACCCCGAAGCGGGCATCATCCGCATTTCCTGGGCGCACTTCCTGGAAGGGTATGCCCGGCCGGGCGATGCGCACAATGTGGGCCTGCACGAAATGGCGCACGCCCTGTGGTTCGAGGACATCATCCCGAACGCCGAGGACGATTTCCTGGACCGGCGGCTGCTGGAGCGCTGGAAGGTCCTGGCCCAGGAGGAGATCGAACGCATACGCGCCGGCAAGGATGCCGTGTTCCGAACGTATGCCGGCACCAACCAGGAGGAGTTCTTCGCCGTGGCCGTGGAGTACTTCTTCGAACAACCCGGTTTCTTCGCCGCGCAGCGCCCCGAGCTCTACGGGCTGTTACGCGGCCTGTTGCGGCAGGATCCCGCCGCGCGGATCGCCGGGCCGACCGAAAAACAAAGTGCCCCGGCAGGCCGGGGCACTTGACTCGGAGTTGACCGACCAGGGCTCGAACCTGGACTCTTCTGAACCAAAATCAGACGTGTTGCCAGTTACACCATCGGTCATTGGTGCACCGTCCTTTCGGGCTTTGGGGCCTTCCGGGATGATGAAGGCTGCCGTCCGCGGACGACAGCCCTCAAAAGCGCGGCGAAAATAACAAGATCGGCGCTCCGACAGGCCCGGTCCCTTCGGCTGGGGCCTTTCGGTATTTTCGCCGCCATGTCGCCGGCCCCACCGGCCGCGGCCCTTCCCCCTCTGCATGGACTTCAAAAAGACCAACATCGTCACCGGCTGGCTCGTGTTCCTGGTGGCGGCATGGACCTATGTACGCACCATCGAACCCACGGGCAGTTTCTGGGACTGCGGCGAGTTCCTCGCCACGGCCAACAAGCTGCAAGTGGGGCACCCGCCCGGGGCGCCCCTGTTCATGATCCTCGGGCGCATTGCGAGCGCCTTCGTGAGCCCGGAGCACGTGCCGGTCGCGGTGAATACCCTGAGCGCCCTGTGCAGCGCCTTCACCATCCTGTTCCTGTTCTGGAGCATCACCCACATGGCCCGCAAGCTGGCCACCCGCGATGGCGAAGAGGAATTGACCGCAGGCCGGCTGATCGCCGTGATGGGATCCGGCATCGTGGGCGCGCTGGCCTATACCTGGAGCGACAGCTTCTGGTTCAGTGCCGTGGAAGCCGAGGTGTACAGCATGTCCTCGTTCTTCACGGCGGTGACCTTCTGGTGCATCCTGAAATGGGAGAGCGAGGCCGACCAGCCCCACAACACGCGGTGGTTGATCCTGATCTGCTACCTGCTGGGTCTGGGCATCGGCGTTCAATTGCTCGGACTTCTCTGCATTCCGGCCATCGCGCTGGTGTACTACTTCCGCAAGTACAAGACCACCACACGCGGTGTGATCTACGCCATGGTGATCAGTGCGTTGATCCTCGGAACCATCCAGGCCATCATCATTCCCGGCGTGGCCAAGGTGGCGGGCTGGTTCGAACTGCTCTTCGTGAACGACCTGGGGATGCCCTTCAATTCCGGCAACCTGGTCTACGGCCTGTTGCTGCTGGGCCTGATCGTCTGGGGGCTGATCTGGAGCCAGCGTACAGGGCGCACCGTGCTCAACACGAGCATTCTGGGCGTGAGCGTGATCCTGCTCGGGTACAGCACCTATGCCATGACGGTGATCCGCAGCCTGGCCAACCCACCGATCGACGAGAACAACCCGGAGAACGTGTTCAACCTGGTGAGCTACCTGAACCGCGAACAGTACGGCGACCGCCCCTTGTTGATCGGCCAGTTCTGGGATTCACCCACCGCGCCCGACGATGAATGGGGCGATGATGCACCCGTGTACACCGCCACCTATCTGGTGAAGAAGGGGACCCGGACGGAGAAGATCTTCTACGATTCGTGGAGCGCCGAGCATTACGTGGACGGAAAGTCGGACCTGAACATCGAGCACAGCTACGTGATGACCGATGATCGCAAGCATAGCAAGGTGGCGTACGAACCGGAGTTCACCATGCTGTTCCCGCGCATGTACAGTTCGCAGAAGAGCCACGAGGACGCGTACAAGGAATGGTCGATGTTCGAAGGGCGGCCGATGCGAACGGTAGGACCCGATGGCAAGGCCAAGATGATCTACAAGCCCACCATGGTCGAGAACATGCGGTTCTTCTTCCGCTACCAGGTGAACTGGATGTACTGGCGGTACTTCCTCTGGAACTTCGCCGGCCGGCAGAACGATATCCAGGGCCATGGCAACATCACCGATGGCAACTGGGTCAGCGGGTTCAATGCCGTGGATTCGCAGCGCCTGGGACGCCAGGACAACCTGCCGCCCAGCATGACGAACAACAAGGGGTACAACCGGCTGTTCCTGCTGCCGCTGCTGCTCGGGTTCATCGGCTTCATATACCAGCTCTCGCGGCACCTGCGCGATTGGACCATCGTCATGCTCCTTTTCTTCTTCACCGGTGCGGCCATCGTGATCTACCTGAACCAGACGCCCTATCAGCCCCGTGAGCGCGACTACGCCTACGTGGGCTCGTTCTACGCCTTCGCGATCTGGATCGGCCTGGGGGTCTACGCGCTGTTCGACGCTGCGCGAAGGGTGACCACCCGTGAAGTGACCTACGTGGTCGGCGGCGCCATCGGGCTCGGCGTGCTGCGGTACCTGGTGGAAACCATCGGTGACGACGACCACGCGATCAGTTACACCATCATGATCATGGCCGCCATGGGCGGGGCCGCGGTCTGGGCGTTCCACCTCATGGGCCGCGCCGTGAAGAACGATACCGTGGTCGGCGCGCTCGCCTCCCTGTTGTGCCTCGCCGTGCCCGCGGTGATGGTGGCGGAGGAATGGGACGATCACGACCGCAGCCTGCGCACACCTGCCCGCGACCTGGCCAGCGACTACCTGAACAGTTGCGCCCCGAACGCGATCCTCTTCACCAACGGCGACAACGACACGTTCCCGCTCTGGTACGCACAGGAGGTGGAAGGCATACGCACCGACGTGCGCGTGGTGAACCTGAGCCTGTTGAACACCGACTGGTACATCGACCAGCAACGGCGCCGGGCATACGAGAGCGCGCCCATTCCCATGGGCATGGCGCCCGAGAAGTACAGGCAGGGCACCCGCGATGTGATCGCCCTGCTGCCCGCTTCGAACGACGACAGCGCGCCCTACACCGATCTGAAGAGCGCCATGGACTTCGCGTTGAACGACCGCAACATGCGCGAGCTGTTCACACGCGGCAAGAAGGACGCCTGGTTCCGCACCAACAAGTTCAGCATTCCCGTGAACAAGGACCGGGTGATCGCCAACGGGACCGTACTGGCCAAGGACAGCGCGTCCATCGCCGATGCCGTGCGCTGGAAGATCGGCAAGCAGGTGCTGCTCAAGAACCACTTCGCCGTGCTCGATCTGCTGGCGAACTTCAACTGGGAACGGCCCATCTACTTCGCCGTCACCACCGGCCCGGACAGCTATGTGAACCTCCAGAGCTGGTTCCAGCTCGAAGGGCTCACCTACCGCCTGGTACCGATCCAGACGAACAGCCGCACGCCCAACCGCAGCGGGCGCGTGGGCACCGATGTGATGTACGACAATGTGACCAACAAGTTCGTCTGGGGCCACATGGACACCGACCAGCCGCTCTACCTGGACGAGAACGTGCTGCGCATGACCACGAACCTGCGGTTGCAGATGGCGAACCTGGCCGATGCGCTGATCGAGGAAGGCCGTAAGGACAGCGCGCTGAAGGTGCTGGACATCTCCATCGACCGCATGCCGGAACACAACGTACCATACGACCAGGTGATCATCCCCACCATCGAAGCGTACTACAAGGCGGGCGGCATGGAAAAAGGCGACCGCCTCACCGAACGGCTCTTCGATGTCATGGAAAAGAACATGGAATGGTACCTGAGCCTGGATCCGGCGTTCGCCGAGCGTGTGGAGGACGAAATGTCGATCGCGCACGCCGTGATGGAACGGATGGTGAGCACGTCGAGCGGGGTGTACAAGCGCCCCCTGGGCGACTCGCTGCGATCCCGGTTCGATGCGATCGACACCGCCTTCGAGGAGAAGATGCAGGAGATCCAGGAAGGTTCACGGCGCCGCACCACGAAGGCGCGGTTCTGATGCGCAGGAGGAACGCCCATAGGAAGGTGCGCTCCTCGTGGTGGCCGTGGAACTCCCGGTGGAAGCGCCGCATTGCCACACGACAAAGGCTGCTCTACCTCACCTTCGACGATGGCCCCATCCCGGAGGTGACTCCTTGGGTCCTTGACACCTTGAAGGCCCATGGAGCGAAGGCCACGTTCTTCTGCATCGGGAGCAACATCGAGCGCCACCCGGGGATCTTCCAGCGGCTCAAGGCCGAGGGGCACGCCGTGGGCAACCACACCTACTCGCACATCAGCGGCTGGTCCACCCCGCGGTTCACGTACCTGAAGGATTCCCTGCGCTGCCAGCAGCTCACGGGCACCCGGCTCTTCCGACCGCCGTACGGCCGCATCACCCTGAACCAGGCCCGCGCGTTGAGCACCCGGTTCCAACTGATCTTTTGGGACGTGCTGAGCGAGGACTTCGACGGACGCATGGAGGCACGGAAATGCCTGAAGAACGTCCTGGACCGTTCGAGGCCGGGATCGATCATCGTGTTCCACGACAGCCTGCTGGCCGAGGAACGCGTGCGCTACGCACTACCGCGGGTGCTGGAACACTTCGGCGCGAAGGGCTACCGCTTCGATGTGCTTCCCGGAGGTACCGTGGTATGACCCGCCTCTTTCCAGGCGCCCATGCCACCGTCCAATTCCACTACGTGCGTGTAGCCTTCCTTGCCCAATAGCTGGGCCGCTTTGTAACTGCGACCGCCCGCAGCGCAATAGAGATAAACGGGCTTCGATGCGTCCACGTTCTTGATCGTGCTCGCGAAATCGGCGCTGTGGAAGTCGATCAGCAGGGCGCCTTCGATCACGCCGTCCTTCCATTCCTCCGGCGTTCGAACGTCCACCAACGTACCCGGTGCAGTGGCCATGCGCGATTTGAACTCGGCCGGCGAAAGCACTTCATGTCCGCTACCGCTGGCCGGTTGCGCGCACGAGACGAACGGAGCCAGCACAAGGAGGCCCAGCAAGGGAAGGAAGGATCTTACCATGGGTCAAAAGTAGGGCGCGGCTACTGGGCCACGCTCGTTACGATGTACTCGTTGCGCCTGTTCACGGCGTGTTCCGCTTCGGTGCACTCCACGCCGGGCGTACAGTGGTTCAAAGGCCTCGAGGCGCCATAGCCCCTGGCCACCATACGGTCCTTGGGCACGCCCTTGCTCCGCAGGTATTCCACGATCGCATCCGCCCTTTTCTGCGTAAGTGCGGTGTTGGCAGTGGCGTCTCCACGCGCATCGCAATGCACGGCCACCTCGATCCGAACGGCCGGGTTGACCTGCATCCGTTCAGCGAGGGCATCAAGCTCCGTCTTGGCCACCGGATCGAGGGACGCACTGCCCAGGGCCCATTTGACGTATTTCAGGGGCACGGGCCGCCCGATCACCAGCGGATCGAAGCTCAGGTCGCGTGCCTCGTTCAGGTCGATCACGCCCTGTTTCATGCCGATCGTGCTGACCGGTACGCTCATGCTGAAGAAGCCCGACTTTTCGAACAGGACTTCATATTCCTCGTTCGGCTGGAGCCGGAAATTGAAATCCCCTCCTTCCCCGGTGGTCTTGGTCTCGGTGAAGAAGCTCGCCAGGTTCACCACGCTCACGTTCATGGACGGGATGAAGCCCAGCTGGTCCTTCGATCGCGCCGCACCACGCAGGTAGATCCCCGCCTCCGGCACCAAATGGATATCACGCGCGAGGATCTGCTGTCGGTCCACGCTCTCCGTGCTCACGTGTTGTTCGCCATCGTAGCGGCCCTTCAAACTCGCGGTCACCCGGTATTCCTTGTCCTTTTCCACTGAGAAGGAGTAGGTGCCCTTCGAATCGGTCATGGTGGAAGCCACCAACGCACCGCTCGGGTCGAGCAAACGAACCTCCACGTCGATCAGTGGCGAACCGTCCTCGTCGTCGATCACATAGCCGGTGCAGAGGTAACGCTGTTCGAGCGGCTTGAGCAGTTCGAAGGAATAGATGTCATCACCGCCCTTCCCGCCCGGCCGATCGCTGGTGAAGTACCCTGTACGGCCGTCGACATCGATGATCAACGCGAAGTCATCGGAGGGGCTGTTCACCGGTGCCTCCGCATTGATGGCCGTGGAGAACTTGCCGTCCGCACCCGCCTGGGCCGCGAACACATCGAGCCCGCCCAAGCCGGGGTGCCCGTTGCTACTGAACCAGAGCGTGCCATCGCGAGCGATGAACGGGAACATCTCGTTCCATGGCGTGTTCACCGTGGTGCCCAGGTTCTCCGGTTCCGACCACTGTCCGCCCTGCATGCGGCACACATAGATATCCGTGCCGCCCGATCCACCTGGCATATCGCTCACGAAATAGAGGCGCTGGCCATCCGGTGACAACGCCGGGTGCCCGATGGACACCTCGCTGTTGTTGTACACGAATGGCTCGGTCACTCCCCAGGAATCGCCCATGCGTTGGGCGCGGAGCAAGCTGAGCCTGCTGACCCCGTTCTGGCTTTTCGCCTTGTTGTTACGGGTGAGCCACATGGAGCTCTGGTCGGCGGAGCACACCACAGGTCCCTCGTGCGCCTTGCTGTTCACGGTGCCCTCAAGCGGGCGGGGGTCGGTCAGTTCACCGTTGGGTCCGCGATCGGCGATGAACAGGTCGAGGAACGGCTGCCCATCGTATGCGGCCACACGGTCCACGCCCACCTTCCTGTTGCGCGAGCTGGAGAAGATCACGTTGCGCGAACCGAGCCATGCCGGTGCCATGTCCGTGTACGGCGTGTTGATGGCCGTCGAATGCACCGTGAAACGATCCATGCCCATGCTGAACTTCTTGGCGAAGTCCTCGATGTTGCTGCGTTGCGGTTGCTCGCCGGACCCGGCGGCGGCGAGGTAGCGGTCCATCCATTCCTCGGCGGCCGCATACTTGCCATTGCCCTTCAATGCCTGTGCGTAGTTGTACAGATCGCGCGGTTCACGGTTCAGGAACTTGACCACCTGCGCGTACCATCGCTCCGCGTTCTCCGTATCGCCGATGCGCATGTAGCTATCGGCCAGACGTTTGGTCACATGTTCGTTCACGGCCCCCATTTCGGCAGCCACGTTGTACTCGGGAATGGCCTTGGCATAGGCCATCTGCTTGTACCACATGTCGCCTGCGTGCACGTGCGCTCCAGCACCGCTCTGGGCCTGGGACACTGCAGCGATCAGCACCGAAAGCAGCGCGACCAGCACGTGCGTGATATGTCGGCGCGCGTCCATCAGAACCAGCGGGGGGAGATGGTGCGGCCCTTGGAGAACCTGAGGTCGTAGCCGAGCATCAATTCGTGCGTGCCTGCGTTGTAGGCCCCCAATGCGTTGGTGGTAAGGTCGAACGCGTAGCCCACCCGCAACTGCTCGTTCACCTGGTATTGCGCCATCACGCCGAAGGCGTTGCCCAGGCGGTACAGCGCCCCGAACCAGATGCGTTCACGCAGGAGGAAGTGGGCGTTCACGTCAAGCGAGAGCGGGGCACCTTCTACCGCGCGGAGCATGAACGAGGGCTTGAACTTCAGGTCGCGGTCGAGGTCGAGCACATAGCCGGCCATGAGGAAATAATGGCGCGACTCTTTCGCCGTCGTCATCACCCCGTCGGTGTTGTTGATCTCGTTCGTGAGCAGTTTCGGCGCGCTCAATCCCACGTAATAACGGCTCGAATGGAGGAACATGCCGAAGCCCGCATTGGGCAACACCTCGGCGGGGTTGCTCGCATTGGAAGGGTCCACCTCCACCGTGCTCAACGAGGTAAGGTCGGCCTTGTACATGTTCACCCCGCCCTTCAACCCGAAGGCCAGGCGTGCCTCGGCCCCCACTTGCATGCGGTAAACGAGATCGCCGAAGAACCCGGTCTGTGCGACCGGTCCAGCCTGGTCATGGATCACCGTGGCGCCGAGGCCCAGATGCTGGTTGGGAAGCGGGCTGTGCGCGGTGAGCGTTTGCGTGGTGGGTGCGCCCTCGAATCCCACCCACTGCATGCGGTGCAGCGCCATGAGCGAGATCACCTCGGCATTGCCCGCGTAGGCGGGATTGAAGGCCAGCATGTTGAACATGTACTGGCTGTACATGGGATCCTGCTGTGCATGTGCTGTGCCCAGTGCGAACAAGGCCAACAGGCCCGTGGAAAGGGAACCCCGCCGCTTCATCGGTTCAGGTAGATGAAGCCTTTGCGAACCTCGGCCCCGCCGCCGAGGTCCAGAACGTAGTAGTAGGTTCCGGTGGGCAGATCACCGGGCAGCAACGGGTTCTGCGATGCACCATCCCAAACACGTGTGCGGTTGTCGTACCCGACCGCGCTGAACACTTCGTCGCCCCAACGGTTGAAGATGTGCATGCTGTTCTCCGGATACCCTTCGATACCGGGAATGAAGAAGGTCTCGTTCACCCCGTCGCCGTTCGGCGAGAACGATTCGGGCACGAACACATCGTCTTCGAACACGCAGGGTGAAGTGAGCGTCATGGCCACAGGTCCGCACCCGTACTGGTCGTTCACCAGGATCGTGGCGATCTGGGCATCGATCAGGGGTTCACTGAGGAAAATGAAAGGTGCC
>CAZFAW010000002.1:28500-29817 GCA_964517015.1 uncultured Chryseobacterium sp. | reverse complement strand
ACGTGCAGCCCGGGCCGGTTCACGAAGGCCTCGCCGCGGTAGTGCACCAGCCCACCGCCATTGGTGGCGATCCAGATATCACCGGCGCGGTCCACCACGATGTCCTCCAGCGTTTTCGCGGGGAGGCCCTGTTCCGTGGTGAGCCGCGACACCTGCAAGCGGTCCGTGCCGAGCGATGCCTTGTGCAGGCGCCACGCGCCGCTCCCATCGGTGACCGCCCAGATGTCGCCGCGCACATTGCGCAGGCGGTTGATGCGGCCGGCGTCGAAGAGCAGCCCATCGAACAGCTTGAATTGCGGTGCGGTACCGTTGCGGCCCGGCCGCATGCGCACGAGATGGCCCTTGTAGTCGCCGATCCAGATCGCCCCGCTGTCGTCTTCCGCCAGCGCTTGTAGCGTGGTAATGGGCAGGCCGTTCGCTGTGGTGTACGCGGTGAAGTGCGCACCGTCATAGCGGCAAAGCGCAAGGTCCGTGGCGAACCATAAGGTGCCGTCCTTGGCTTCCAGGATGTCATGCACCCAGTCGCCGACCAGGCCGTCCTTCGCCGTGAAGGTGGTGAACGCCTTGCCGTCCCATCGGCTCAGTCCGTTGCGCCGGGTGCCGATCCACAACAGGCCGTTCCGATCCTCGAGCAGGCTGATCACACCGCGGTTCGGGAGGCCATCCGCATCGGACCAGCTCTTGAATGAGCGGCCATCGTACCGCATGAGACCACCCATGGAGGTGCCGATCCACAGATCGCCGTTCCTGCCGGGCAGCAGGCTCATGATCACGTTGTCGGAAAGACCTTCGGCCAGGGAAAAGTGAACGAAGGCCTGGCCGTCGTACCGCACAAGCCCGCCGCCGTTGCTCCCGAACCACAGGGTGCCGGTGCTGTCCATCGCGCCGCACCAGAAGGCGTCCAAGGGCAGACCATCGTCGGAGGTGAACGTGCGCAGGTGCGGAATGCCTCGTTGATCGGCGCCCGCATCGGCGAGCGGCTCCAGCGGCGGGAACCGGTGCCGCTGGGGCGGTGGCAGATCAGCGGCCGGGGACGGTCGGTACGCAGTGCGTGTGCCCACCGCCGGAGGAAGCGTCGTGGCACCGGGCCGTTCCGAGGTGCGCTCGTCGGAACATGCGCACACCAACGCGATGCTCAGCAGCAGGGCGCCGACGGGCGAGTACTTCTTCATGCGGTCGTACGCTTGTGCCCCACCACCTTCACGATCGCGTCGATCAACTGTTCCTTCTTGTAGGGCTTGGGCACGAAGGCGTTCATGCCGGCCTCGGTGCAGCGATCGATCTCGGCCTTCATCACGTTCGCGCTCATGGCGATGA
>CAZFAW010000002.1:0-28400 GCA_964517015.1 uncultured Chryseobacterium sp. | reverse complement strand
TAGTACATCTCCAGTTCGCCCTTGCCTTTCGCGCTCACGCGGCCACGCGGGGTGAAGAGCAGGCCCGGTTCGTTCTTGACGAGTTCGTAGGTGGCCCCGCTGATGTTCACCTCGCCCGGTTCGCCCGTGCTTTCCATGCGGCTGGCCACGTTCACCGTATCGCCCCAGATGTCGTACTGGAACTTGCGGCGTCCCACGATCCCCGCCACCACGGGCCCGGTGTGGATGCCCACGCGCATCTCGAAGGTGGGTTTGCCGAGGGCCCTGCGTTCGGCCTGCCGTTCGCGCAGGATGTGCTGCATCTCCAGGCCGGCGAGCACCACGGCCACGGGCATGCCACCGCTGGGATCGGGCACGCCGCCGGCGGCCATGTACGCATCGCCGATGGTCTTGATCTTCTCCACGCCGTACTTCTCCATGATGCGGTCGAAGGCGTTGAAACAGACGTTGAGCTCCTCCACCAGTTCGGCGGCCGTGAGTTGTTCGGTGATGCGCGTGAAATCGCGGAAGTCGCTGAAGAGCACGGTGACCTGGTCGAAGCTGCGCGCCTCCGCGGTGCCGCGCACCTTCAGTTCGTTGGCCACGTTCTCAGGCAGGATGTTCTTCAGAAGTTCCTCGCTGCGGTCCTTTTCGTGCCTCAGTTCGCGGGTGCGGTCGGCCACGGTACGCTCCAGCACCACCTGCTGCACGCGCAAGCTGCGGATGTACAGCAAGGTGCCTCCGATGATCACGATCCCGCAAAGCGTGTAGAACCACCACGTGCGCCACCACGGGGGCAGCACGGTAAGGCTGAACGATGCACCCTTCGTATCCCAGATCCCATCGCGGTTGCGGCCGCGCACGTGGAAGGTGTAGGTGCCCGGGTCCAGGTTGGTATAGACGGCGCTGTTGGCGGCACCCGCATCGATCCAATCGTCGTCGAAGCCTTCGAGCTTGTAGCGGTACTCGTGCAGCTCCGGGGCGGCGAATTCCATGGTGGCGAAGCTGAAGGTGACCATGTTCGCACTGTACGGAATGGTCATGCCCCGGCTCAGATGCACCGGCAGTTGGAGCGGTGATCCGGGCTGGCCGAACTCCACGGTCTTGTTGATGAGCTTGATGCCGGTGATCAGCACCTCCACGGGCGTGCTGTCCTGTTGCAATGCGCGGGGATCGAAGTAGTTCAGGCCGTTCACCCCGCCGAAGTAGAGCCAGCCACGGCCGTCCTTGCAATACGCATGGCGATTGAACTCATCGCTCTGCAACCCATCACCGGCGTTGAAGTTGCGGAAGGTGCGGGTGCGCGGATCGAAGCGGGCGATGCCCTTGTTGGTGCTCATCCAGAGGAAGCCCTGATCATCGCTCAGCACGCCGTACACCACATCGTTGGGCAGGCCTTCGTGCGTGGTGAAGCGGGTGAAGGTGCCGCTGCGCACATCCAACCGGTTCAAGCCGCCGCCGTTGGTGCCGATCCACAGCACGTTCAGGCCGTCCGCCGGGTCCGGGCAGATGGAGAAGATCGTGGGCGCGGAGAGCGAGGTGCTGTCCTTCGGATCGTGCGCGTAGGTCTTCCAGGTCTTCGTCGCGGCATCCATGCGCAGCAGGCCGTTCACGGTGCCCGCCCACACCACGCCATCGGCGCCCTGGTACAGGGCGGTGGTGAAGGGATAGGGATTGTTCACCACCGGCACCGGCCACGGGTAGGGCGTGCAGGCGTGCGTGCGCGTGTCCACGCGCCAGAGGGCACGGTCCCCTCCGCACCACAGCGCGCTGTCCGCGCCGATGTGCAGCGGGAAGTGGAACCCGCCGTCGCGTACGCCCGGAGCGATCTCGGGCTTCAGGATGCTCAACGCACCGGTCGCGGGATCGTAACAGGTCAGTGTGCCGTAGGCCACGAAGGACCACAAGCGACCATCGCGGTCCTGCACCGTCATGTCCGCGTACTCCGTGGCCAGCTGGCCCTTGAGCGCGGGCCATTGCCGATGCGCGTTCCGGACCTCGAAGGCTGTGGTGCGCCGCACGGGGTCGAGCACCGTGATGAACCGGTCGTAGAACGAAGCCAGCACCCGACCTTCCCTGGTCGCGGCCAGCGCGCGGATGCTCGCGCTCTGCCAGTTGTTGAACCGTTCGTTCCGCGGATCGTACTTGATCAACCCGTAGCCCGACGTGCCGATCCAGAAGGTGCCGTTCCGATCCAGGTGC
The DNA here is from genome assembly GCA_964517015.1 of uncultured Chryseobacterium sp. Taxonomy (GTDB): domain Bacteria; phylum Bacteroidota; class Bacteroidia; order Flavobacteriales_F; family PHOS-HE28; genus PHOS-HE28. The sequence continues at coordinate 26,219 of CAZFAW010000002.1, read as the reverse complement.
GTCCACTTCAAGGAAGCCAAAACCTGGCGCATGTCCGGGTCCGATGCGCGCACGAACGTGAGTTGGCGCTTCTCCGGATCGAACCGGTACAGGCCCTGGAAGGTGGAGAACCACAGCAAGCCTTTGCGGTCCACCACCGGATGGAGCGCTTGCAGCCAGCGCAGCTTCTCCGTGTCCTTCAAGAGGTACTGGATCGCTCCGGTGCGGGGATCCACCTTCACGATCCCGTTCTGGTAGATCCCGTAGACGATGTCGCGCAGGGTATCCTCCATCACCGCGAGCGCACCGAACTGCATATTGGCCTCGGAGTATTCGATCCGACCGATGGTATCCACCACGTCCGGCATGGCGTGCCGAGGGCGGATGCGGAAGGTGATCTCGTTCAAGTTCCCCCAGAGCTGCCCGTCGCGTGTGCGGCTCACGGTGGCGTAGCCATGGCCGAACCAGGTGGTGGTGAAGGCGGGCACGTCGTAGCCGGTGAAGGGCTCGGCGAACGTGAGCTTCACCAGGGCGGAGGTGGTGCTCACCCACAGGTCGCCATTGTCGTCGAGCACGATATGCACCACACTGCCCCAATCGCCTTCGGGCCCACGGATGGGCAGGTGGATGAACCGTTCCGTGCGCTCGTTGAAGAGGTCGAGCCCGGTGGCCGTTCCCACCCACAAGCGGCCGTAGCGGTCGCACTGCAGGCCGGAGATGTTGCTCTCGCGCAGGCTGGTGGTATCGGAGGCATCGTGCCGGAACACGGTGAACCGGTAACCGTCGTACCGGTTCAGGCCATCCTTGGTGCCGAACCACAGGAAGCCATGAAGGTCCTGTGCGATGGCGCTCACCATGCCCTGCGAGAGCCCTTGATCGATGGTGATCCTGGAGAAGGCCAGGTCGATGGTGTCGATCAAAAGGGATCGTTCCGGCGACTGTGCACGTAGCGCCGCGGGCGCAAGGACGAGTCCGAAAAACCAGCCGGCCACGAGGGGGAGCACGCGCGCCATTGCGCTAAAGATGGGAAGGGAAAGCCGAACGTGGAGCCAGGCGGCCCGCCATGGACCCATCCGGGTACTTTCGCCGTCCATGGATAACGAGAAACCCTGTCCGGAATGCCGCTCGGCGATCACCTACCCCACCGGCACCTCGTGGATGTGCGCGGAATGCGGGCACGAATGGAACCCCGAGGAAGTGGAAGCGGCGGCGGCCGGCCCCGTGATCAAGGACGCCAACGGCAATGTGCTGAAGGACGGCGATGACGTGGTGGTGATCAAGGACCTGCCCGTGAAAGGCATGCCCAAACCCGTGAAAGCGGGCACCAAGGTGAAGAACATCAAGCTGGTGGAAGGCGATCACGACATCGACTGCCGGGTGGACGGGTTCGGCGCCATGGGTTTGAAGAGCATCTACGTGCGCAAGGCGTAAGGAGGGGGCGGCCGGCGCACCCGTTCCGGTCCATCCCGGTCCGGCGCAGCGACCACGGGTCGATCGGGGCCTCGGCCTCAACGGCCCGCAGCGGGACCTCCGGGCTGTGTCGCGTCGCTGCTCTCCATGCGGCTGGCCGTGTTCACCGTATCGCCCCAGATGTCGTAGGCGAACTTCTTCACACCCACAATGCACAAAATCATGTGGATCGCGGGCTGAATACGGTGAGACCCGTAGTGTGGATGAGGACCGGTCTTCCAGCTTTGCCACGGTCAACCAACTGGACCTACCGTACCCATGAGAACCACATTACGCCGATCACTGTTCATCAGCACACTGCCTCTTGCTTCATTCTGTTCAGCGCAAACGCTGACGGAAGCCACCAGCATCCCGGCCATCGGCACGGTGGAGAACCGGAGCTATCACCAGGATGGCAGTGCCAGCGGCCTGGCCACTTCCGGCACGGGTAACACCTGGAACGCCATGGGCGTGACACCCTTCGGCATCACACGGACGGTGATCTACCACGCACCGGGCGACAGCCCCTACGCGGCCATCTATCCCACCACCACGATCTGCGCCGAAGACAACGGCGGGACACCGCCCGGGGAATGGAGACACTTCCATGTCACCTCGTCTTTCGCCGAACTGCTGGGTGCCAACAGCGAGGAGTTCGTCGGGGGGCGCACCTATTGCACCTATCCGTTCTCATTGGGCAACACCTTCACCGATGACTACACCATCGCCGGGAACCCCTACACCGATGTGGTGGACTATGTGGCCTCGGGCGAGATCACTGCACCATGGGGCACGATCACCAACGTGGTGATGTTCCAGACGAACGGTGGCCCCTACACCTTCTACCAGGCGAGCAACATGCTCGATGCCATCGGCTCCTACATGCCCGGCTTCGGACTGGACCTGTGGCAAGTGGAGGTGGCGACCGGGATGACGATCACTCCTGCTCCTGCCCTTGGTATGTGGCCTGTGCCTGCGGCCGACATGGTGCACATCGCGCTGCCGTTCACCGGCCCCCATACGGTGATCGTGCGCGATGCGAGCGGCCGGATCGTGCATGAAGGGATCTCCGCCGACACGCAAGTGGATGTCGACCTGCGGTCTCTCGCCCCGGGCATCTATGCGGTATCCGCCGTGGATGCGCGAGGCCGGGGTGCCGCAGGCCGGTTGATCGTGGAGTGAACGCATTGTGTTGCTGAACTCCTGGCCGCATTGCTTGGATCCGGGATCCGTTTCACGCTCGCTCCACGAAGTACATCTCCATCTCCCCCTTCCCCTTCGCCTGCACCTTACCGCGCGGGGTGAAGACGAATGCAGGTGAACGGTGAACGGGAGTTGGTGCATGGGAGTTCCCTCCTGCTCCATTCGCCATTCGCTCTTCACCATTCACCAGGCGGTACGTCGCCTCGCTGATGTTCACCCGGCCTACTTCACCGCTGCTCTCCATGCGGCTGGCCGTGTTCACGGTATCGCCCCAGATGTCGTACTGGAACTTCTTTTCGCCCACGATGCCGGCCACCACGGGGCCGGTGTGGATGCCCGCGCGCATGCGGAAGGCAGGAAGTCCCTGCGCGCTCCGTTCGGTGTGCCGTGCTTCAATGAAGGCCTGCATCTCCAGCGCTGCAAGCACGGCGTTCACCGCGGCATCCTGCGCTTCGCCCTTCAGGCCGGCCGCCGCCATGTAGGCATCGCCGATGGTCTTGATCTTCTCCACGCCGTGGCGATGACTGATCCCATCGAAGACCTTGAAGCAGGCATCGATCTCGGCCATCAATTCCTGTCGCGGGAGGCTTGCGCTCAGTTCGGTGAAGCCCTTGAAGTCCGTGAACAGCACGCTCACCTGATCGAACTCGCGGCTTTTCGCCGTGCCCGTGGCCTTGATCTCTCGCGCCACCTCCTCCGGCAGCACGTTGTGCAGGATCTCATCGCTGCGTGCTTTCTCTTTACGTGTGCGGTTCCGTTGAAGGAAAAAGACCAACGCGAACAAAGCCACCACCACCACACCGCCCACCAGCCAATTGCGCAGGGTATGCTGTTCGTTGAGGTCCTTCTGCGCGGCCACATCCTTCTTCTCCTGCGCCGCGCGCAATGCCGTGGTGCGCTTCTCTTCCTCACGGGCGCTCTCCAGCCGCGCTACCGCCTTCACTTTGTCGGCGCTGAGCACGCTGTCCTTCATGGCGGCGTGCAGCTTCTGGTATTCGAAGGCCTTGGCAAGATCGCCCTGGATCTCGCATAGATGGGCGAGTTCGAACAACGCGTCCTCCTGTTCCTTGAGCATACGCATTTGCTTTCCCAGTTCCAGTGCCCGTTCCAGTTCCTGCCGCGCTTTCCTGCGCACCTGTTCTTCAGAAAGTCCGAGCGCGACCAACAACCCATCGGATGCGTGTGCGAGCAGACGGCCATACCCGAGCGCGGCCCACGCCTCCTCTTGGAACGCACTCTCGCGACGGTGCGCTTCCAGCGCGGAACGGAAGTGCGAAGCGGCCTCCACTTCGCGGCCCTGTGAGGCGAGCACTTCGGCGAGGAACCCCTCCGCCTCATTGTATCTCCAAGGGACCTCAGCCTCGGGCACCTTCCTGTCCGGATCCTTGTGCACCTTGGCCATGGACCGCTCCAGGTAGTGGAACGCGCTATCGGCCATTCCGAGCATGCCGTAGACACGTCCGACCTGGTTCAACGTGGCGAGATGGTTCTGGAGATCGGTCGCATGGTCCAGCGAGCGCAAGTGGTAGCTCAACGCGGTACGCAGATCGCCCATGGCCCGGTACGAGTTGGCCAGCGCGTCCTGGGCATACATGACCTCCACGTCCATTCCCAGTTGTTCCGCCTTGTCCAAGGCCACGAGGCCTTCGCGCACAGCAGTCACATAGTCTGTTCGCTTGGTGGCCTCGGCACTGTGATCGGTGTGCAGCCAGAGCGACCAGATCACGTTCCCATCCAGATCGAAAAGGGCAGTGGCGTGATCGATGCACCACTGTTTGCGCACCGGGTCGGAAACGTAGGGTTCGAAGCTCGCCAAGCTGTGCAGGCACATGGCCACGCCGCTGGAGTCGCCGATCGCCCGGTAGCGGATAAGGGCCTGTTCCACGAGTTCCGGCGTTTCGGTGATGTAGTTCTTGATCCCGTTCCAGAACAGGATCTCCGCCGCCAGTGCGCCATCACCGATGGAATCGGCGATGTGCAGGGACCGTTCCATCCAGGCATGCCGTACACCCTTCCGATCGAAGGTCACGTAGTGCGGCACCCCGTGGGTGAGGGCCCAGGAGCGGGGATCGCCGCTGCGTGCTGCCGCGGCCATGGCCAGGTCTTCGATCGAGTCGCAAGAGCCGTAGAGGCCCAGGTAGTAACGCGCCCAGCGTTCGCTCACCCAGGCTTCGGTGAGTCCGACGTCATCCTTCAGCTGCTGTCCGAGCGCTACGGCCTGCTGTGAAAGTTGGAAGGCGCGTCCGGGATCGATGGTGGAGCACGTTTTCGCCAGAGCCGCGAGCGTGCGTAGGCGCTTGGCGTTCTCCCTCGGTTCCTGCTGAAGGGCGTGCTCCAACTCCTGCATGCGCGCGCGTTGTGCCGATAGCTGCATGCTGAACAACAGCGCCAGTAGAATGAAGACCGTGCGCTTCATGCCCGTTGCTCCACGAAGTACATCTCCATTTCGCCTTTGCCTTTTGCCTGCACTTTCCCGCGGGGGGTGAAGAGGAATGCAGGCCCAGTTGCGGGTTGACGGGTTGCGTGTTGCGCGTTGTCCCCATCCACTACATCCTTCACGTCCTTTTCCTTCATGGTCTCTTTCAGCAGCGCATACGTCGCCTCGCTGATGTTCACCTTGCCCACTTCACCGCTGCTCTCCATGCGAGAGGCGGTGTTCACCGTATCGCCCCAGATGTCGTACTGGAACTTCTTTTCGCCCACGATGCCGGCGACGACCGGGCCGGTGTGTATCCCGATGCGTACTTCGAAGTAGGGCAGCCCGGCGGCGATCTTCCGGGCCTTGCCTTCGGCGATGAAGTCGCGCATGGCCAGCGCCGCGCCCACCGCATCGGTCGCGTGCGTGGTGTTGGGCACGGGAAGACCGCCAGCAGCCATGTAGGCATCGCCGATGGTCTTGATCTTCTCCAGGCCGTACCGCTCGCAAATGGCATCGAAGGCGCTGAAGCACTCGTGCAAGTCGCGCACGAGGGCCTTCGGCGAAAGCACCTCGCTCATGGCCGTGAAGCCTTTGAAGTCCGTGAAGAGCACGGTGACCTCGTCGATGTGCCGGGCCTCCGCTTCGCCCTTGGCCTTGAGTTCTTCGGCCACCTCTTCGGGCAGGATGTTCAGGAGCAACTCCTCGCTGCGCTTCTTCTCCTTGCCGATGCGATTGCGCTGCACGAGGAACACCCCGGCGAACAAGGCCACCAGCGCGAAGCCGCCGATGAACCCGTTGCGCACGAGCTTCTGCTTCTGGATCTCCTTGGCCTGCACCTCCTTGTCCTTGCCCAGGAGCGCGATCTCCTGCTCTTTCTTCTCCGTTTCGTACCGGACCTGCAACAAGGCGATTGACTTCGTCTTGTCCTCGTCGAGCACACTGTCGCGCATCACCGCATGGCGTTGCAGGTAGCGCAGGGCCGTGCCCTGGTCCCCGCGTCTTTCGTACAGCAGGCTCAGTTCGTGCAATGCCTGCTCCTGTTCCTTGAGGATGCCGTGAGCGGCACCGAGCTCCAGCACGCGTTCCAAGTAATGCAAGGCCTGCACTTCCGCCTGAGCAGGAGCGATCCGCAATGTCCGCAGTTGAGCGTCGTCAGCATGCGCATAGAGCTTGCCCAAGGCCAACGCGGCCAGTGATTCCTCCCAGTAATTGTGCGGATAGCGGTGATGGATGTCGTACGAGGTGCGCAGGCACTCCAACGCACGGACCGTTTCCCCTTTCAACCGTAGTGCTTCACCCAGGGCGCATTGGATCTCTCCGTAGTTCATGTGGTCACCGCGCTCCGGGTTCTCCTGCAACCAGCGTCCCGTCTCGGCGATGGTGCTGTCCGGCTGGTCCAAACGCAGGTACAAGCGGGCTTTCATGATGTGCGCATAGCCGCGAACGGTGCGCTCCTTCGAACGCTCCAGCACCTTCCGCGCGTGCACCAATACCTCTTGATCGGCATTCAGCGTGAAGTTCATCTCCGCTAGTGCATTTCCGCAATACGCGGACAATTCGGGTGCACCGAACCGTTCCGCATGATCGAAAGCCTCTTGCGCGTTCAACAGTGCATGGGCATAGTCGGCACTGTCGGATGCGGCCCAGACCGAATTGACCGATTGATAGGCCTGCCAGCAGATGTTCCCCTGCTCACGGAACAGGCGCATGGCACGAAGGAAATTCGCGCGTACCGCGTTCGGGTCCGACGCCACGGGTTCGTACATCCAACTGTAGGTAAGACACTTGCCCACACCGCAGCTATCGCCCAGGGAGGCGAACAGGTCGCGTGCCTGCCAGAGCGTGCCAACATCCTTGTTCAGGACTTGCGTACCGCTCTTGATGAACAGGGCATCGGCGAGCGCGGCGCGGTCGTTGGTCGCGCGAATGCGGCGCAGGCCACGGTCGATCCGATCGCGAGCCGTTGCAAGTTGCAGGCTGTCGAACGCGTTCTCGTCGCTGAAGAAGTAGACCTCCGACATGCCCTGCAGGAGCGGATCGCGGAGCTGTGCCGCCTCGGTCGCGGCCAGTCGCCCGACGGAATCGGCCTTGGCGTACTCCATCATCAGGGCCCACAGGTCGCGTTCGTACACATGCACGCGCGTGCGCAAGCGATCATCGCCGTTCCGGATGGCCAGGTCGCGGGCCTCGTGCAGGGCCTTGAGGGCGCGCGGCGCGGAGATCGTGGAGCAGGTGCGGCCGAGCTCGGCCAGGGTACGCGCCCGTGCTGGTCCATCGCCAGTGTGCTCCTTCAACGCACGCTCGATGCTATCGAGGCGCTGTTGCTGCGCATGGATAAGGCCGCTGCACAAGAGCACGAGAAGGAGAAAGGCGGTACGACCGGCCATGTGCCAAAGCTGGTCGGCCTGCCGCACGCGTGAAATACCCCTATGGTGGTAGCCCTGCCCGATCATGGCGTGCGCGGGTAGGCCTTGCGAATGGCTTCGACGCGCGAGTTCACCTGCAGCTTCTCGTAGATATGCCGGGCGTGCTTGCGCACCGTTTCGATGCTGATGCCGGCCTTTGCGGCGATCTCCTTGTAGAGCAGGCCTTGCGCCAGTTGGTCCAGCACCTCCTTCTCTCGTTCGGTGAGCCGTTGATCGTTGATGCGCTGTTGTACCTGGCCCTGGAAGGAACTGACCACCAAGCGCGCGATGGTGGCGGACATGGGGGAACCGCCCGCGTGGATCGCACGGATCGCCTCGGCGATGCCCTCCGCAGCACTGTTCTTCACCAGGTACCCCGTGGCCCCCGCACAAAGCGCCCGGAAGATGTACGCGGGGTTCTCGAACACGGTAAGCACGAGGAATTGCGTGGACGGCAGCGCAGGCTTCGCTTCCTGGATGCAGGCAATGCCGTCCGTACCCGGCATGTTGATGTCCATGAGCACCACGTGCGCCTGAAGATCCCGGTGGGCGGCGAGGAACTGATCGCCATTGGCGAATGACTTCACCACCTGCATGCCCCCGGCGTGGGCCACTTCGTCGCGCAGGAGCTCCCGAAGCTCCGCATCATCCTCCACGATCGCCACCCGGATCGGACCATCGGTCATGGGTGCCAATCTACCGAACGCCGCCCTGCTGCGGGTTCAACGGAATGTACCGCGCAGTTCAAGGGTCGTGCCCGCTCCTGGAGCGGAAGACAGTTCGAACCGGGCATGCAACCGCTCCACCCGTGCACGGATGTTCCTCAACCCGTTCCCCCGGGAAGTGCCTTCGGCGAACCCTAGCCCATCGTCCCGCACTTGCAGGTGGTAGGTGAGCGCATCGGTTTCGAACAGCACCTGCACCCGTGTGGCCTTTGCATGCTTGAGCGTGTTGTTCAGCGCCTCCTTGAGCACCATGAAGATGTCGCGGCGCACGGCGGGGTCGATGGAACGATCGCCATCCTGGTGCGCGAACCGGATGTCCGCCAGTACGGGTGCATCTTCCAACAGGGTCTCCACCATGCCCCGTGCATGCTCCACCAATCCCTGCACGGTATCGCGGTCGGGATCCACGGCCCACACGATGTCGCTGAGCGCGGCCCCCACCCTCCTGGACAGGTCGCGAATGCGGTCCAGTGAGCCTTCGATCCCCGGCGATCCTTCGCTCCATTCCCGGCGCGCCTTGCTCCCCAGCAGGGTGATCTTGGTGAGTTCGCCGCCGATCTCGTCGTGGATGTCGCGAGCGATGCGTGTGCGAAGCTCTTCGGCCTGGCGTGCACGCTCGCTGCGCACCAGTCGTTCCTGTTGTTGGAGGATCAAGGCGTTCGCGCGCTTCGTACGGCGGTCGCGATCACGGTACAGCAAGGCGATGACCAATACGAGCACACCCACCGCCAAGGCGCCTGCGGTGATCCAGCGCTGCGTGGCGATCGCCGCAAGGTGCCGGGCCGCTTGTTCCCGCAGCCGCCCCTGGTAGCGCAGGCTGTCGGCCACCAACAGTTGCCGGCGTTCCATGGCTTCGATCGTGCGCCTTGTGGACAGGCTTCGCGCACTGTCGTTGTAGGCCGCGCGCTGCCTGTAGTAGTACAATGCGCGCGCGGGATCCCCGAGCGCCTCATAGGCCGAGGACAGCAGTTCGGCGATGTCGCGGTGCTTGATCGCCGGGAAGGCATGTGCGCGCGCGAGCGAATCGGACCGTAGCAGCAGTTTCAGTGCAGGCGACACCTTGCCGATCGCCAGGTACGCCCCTGCGAGTTGGGTGCCTGTATGGACGATGGCATAGACCTCGCCGCTCCGCCCCGCCAGTTCCACCGATCGTTCGCCGTGCTGCACGCCTTGCTCACCCTGCCCGGACCACGTGTGGTAGTTGCACAGCGAACTCTCGATGAGCGCCGCAGTGCGGTAATGGTCGGGCCATGCGGTGTCCTTCAGGCAGGCGAGCGCCTTCTCGCTCCAGGCCATTGCACCGCGGATGTCCCCGTTGTTCAGGTTGAACTGGCCCATGTTGTCGTACACAAGTGCACAGGCCGACGTGTCTCCGGCCTTCAGATGGGCCGCGATGGCCCGCTCGTAGGCGCTGCGTGCACTGTCCATGCCGCTGTTCTCCTGCGCGATCACGCCCTTCAATGTCCAGGCATCGCCCACTTCGTTCCACGCGCCCACAGCGCCACCCCATGCGATGCAGCGTTGCAGATCGTACAATGCCGCTGGCGACCGGCCCAGGTCGTACGCTGCACGAGCCCGGACCACGAGGGCACGGACGATTCCCGAAGTATCGCCGTCCTGTTCCCGCGCGGCGATCTCCGGGTCCAGCAGTACGATCGCCTGTTCGGCAGCGCCTTGCCGGATCAACCGACGGGCTTCCTCCACGCGTTGAGCCATGCCCGGAAGGCATGCACACAGCAGGAGCATCAGCACGCATCCACGAGGTCGTATGAAGCGCTGCATGCCGCGAAGGTCCATGACCGGCCCGGAACAGGCAATGCCCCGTTGGTGGTAAGGCCGCCTACCACGAAGCGGGTATTTCATGAACTTGGCGCCAGGGCCACTTTGCCCGCCCAAGTACCCCCGAACGATCATGACCCCTCGCACGCTCCCAGCCGCACTGGCGATCCTCTGTTCCACCGCATTGCCCGACCGATCGGCCCATGCACAATGGAGCACCGTGACCCTGCCCGATGGGCAATGCCAGCACGGCGGCGGAAGCGACTTCAGCAAGGTCTATGTGGCCGGAGGATACGACGCCTCTTACGCTTACACCACCACCATCCAGGTCTACGACCGGCTCTTGGACGAATGGAACCTCGACCCCTTGTTCCTCACGGAAGAGCGGGGCAAGGTGGCGTGCGCCGTAGCCGACGGCAAGATGCTCTGCGGCGGCGGCATCAACTTCAACACGCTGGTGGAGTCGGCCACGGTGGAGATACAGGACCTGGCCACCGCCAGCTTGGAAGGAACGGCCGCCTTGTCCGCGCCCCGTGTGGAACTTTCAGCGGTGGGTGTGGGGAGCAAGATCCTCTTCGCCGGAGGCATGGACTTCGAGGACGGTGCGCCGCTGATCGGCACCCCTTCCTCCGTGGTCGATATCTACGATGTGGGAAGCGGCACCTGGAGCACGGCCACGCTCTCCGAGGCGCGCGGTGGCATGGCCAGCGCCGTGCTGGGCACCAAGGCCTATTTCGCCGGGGGGTACAAAGGCAACGGCGCGGTGAGCGATCGTGTGGACATCTACGATGCCTCCACGAACACTTGGACCCAGGCCACGCTGTCCGCTGCGCGCGCGTTCTACGGTGGCGGCACCGCAGCGGGAACCAAGGTGTTCTTCGCCGGCGGCCAGTTGGCCGATGAGACCGCGACCACGCTGGTGGATGTGTACGATACTACGACGGACACCTGGAGCACGGCCGACCTGAGCGCTGCACGCTACGGCATCCAGGCCACTTCGGTCGGGAATTACGCGCTCTTCGCTGGCGGCGGGCCCTCGGGGTTCCTCACCGATTGGTACTACACCGCTGCTTCGGCCGTAGTGGACATCCACGATGCCGGGGCGGATGCGTGGAGTTCGACCACCATGAGCTACGCGCGGGTGAACTTCCTGGCCACCACCAGCGGCAACCAGGCCTTTTTCGTGGGCGGCTATGATTTCGTGACGGACATGCCGGAGACCGTCGACGTTTTCACCGATGCCTCGCAGAACGCCGTCGCCGAAAGCACCACGATCCCCGAACTCCGGGCCTGGCCCGTGCCCTGCACCGGTCACCTCACCGTGGGGCACCTGGCCGCGCTGAACGGATGCCGCGTGGAACTGATGGACGGACAGGGTGCCTTGGCGGCAACGTGGTTGCACCACCGGGGCACGGACCTGGACCTCTCGGCGGTACCCGATGGCCTTTACCTGGTTCGGTTGTTCACGGACGATGGCACGCAAGTGCTGGCACAAGGCAGCGTGGTGAAGGTGCACTGACGGACCACTGGCGTCGCGGAACAACGGTGGCGCCGTTGTCATTTCGCGTTGCAACTTGCGGGCATGCACGAAGGCCCCATGCCCGGCTGGCGCGTGAAGGACCGGCTCCTCGCACCGCGCTTCCCGTTGGTGATGGGGATCGTGAACACGACCCCGGATTCGTTCCATGCCGCGAGCCGCGCAACGACCGTCGATGCCGCGCTGGCACTGGCCGAACGCCACTTGTGCGAAGGGGCCTCGATCCTGGACGTGGGCGGTGCCAGTTCACGACCCGGTTCCGGCGAAGTGCCCGAGGAGGAGGAGCTGCGGCGCACGATCCCCGTGATCCAGGCCTTGCATGCGCGTTACCCGGACGCTCTGATCAGCGTGGATACCCCGCGTGCACGTTTGGCTGCCGAAGCGCTGGACGCCGGAGCCGGGATGGTGAACGACATCGGCGCGGGCCTGCTTGACCCGGGCATGCTGGCCACTGTGGCGAAAGCCGGCGTGCCCTACGTGCTCATGCACATGCGAGGGCGCCCCGCCACCATGCAGCAGGATCCGCGGTACACCGATGTGGTCGCGGAGGTGACGCATTTCCTGAGCGAACGGGCCACGGCCGCGCACGCCGCCGGGATCGCCGATGTGATCATCGATCCCGGGTTCGGCTTCGGCAAGACCACCGCGCACAACCATGCGCTGCTCAATGCCCTGCCGCGGTTCGTGGCGTTGGGCCATCCGGTGCTCGTCGGGCTGTCGCGCAAGCGCATGATCAACGAGGTGTTGGGCTGCACGCCCGAACAGGCGTTGAACGGCACCACCGTGCTGAACACCGTGGCGTTGGTGAACGGTGCTGCGATCCTGCGCGTGCACGACGTGAAGGAGGCCGTGGAGGCCGTGGCCCTGATCAATGCGTTGCGGGCGGGCTGATGCGCTGGTGCGCGCGCTGGTGCTCCTCCATGAGCGCCCGGATGGCCGCGCTCCGTTCGCGCGTGTACGGCAGGTCCCAGGCGACCGTGCGTTCCTGCGCCGCATAGGCACAGCGCCCGATCGGCCGGTCCAGGGCGGAATAATCCACTTCCGGTTCGGGTTCCATCAAGGTCGCGTCCACGGTGATCACGAAGTCGTTCCTCCGTTCCTCCGCCGGGATCCCGCGTGTATCCATGAGGATGCGCTTGGGCACGTGCGATCCGGCGCGGAAGGTCAGTTCCCATGCATGATCGAACGGCAACCGGAGCGTGTAACCGCCGGTATCGTTCGCGATCGCCGGGATCGACGCGCCGGTGGGATCGGTGGCATCGATCGTGGCCGCCGCCAATGCCGCCGCCGTATCGAAGTCCCGCAGTTTGCCCGATACGATCACGTGCTGCGCGCTCGTGTGCAGCGCAAGGGCCAGGAGCGCGGGGCCCAGCGCCCGCTTCATCGCTTCTCCAGGATCGCGTTCAGCCGTTCCATCAACGGCAGCGAATACTTCATGTCCCAGTTGATGGTGCGGCTCTTGGGGTCGTAGGCGGCGCGGCCGATGGGTTCGGACAGGAAGCCCAGGTCGGCACCGGGGATCGGGGCGAAAAGGGTGATGTCGACCCAGACCACGAAGCCCTGCTTCCGTTCCTTCTCCGGCACGGTGCGCGGGTCCACCTCCACGATCTTGCTCACCTTGTTCTCTGCCGCGTAGGCGATGCGGAACGGCAGGTCGAAGGAGCGTTCCAGTTCGTAGTAGCCCTTCGCATCGGTGGTGATCACCGTATCGCGCTGCCCCGTGGTGGTGAAGCGCACCTCGGCATGGTCCAGCGGATGTTCGTCGCGCATGTCCTTCACATAGCCCTTCACCAGCAACTGCCGGTTGTCGGCGCGGTGGTAGCTCAGCTCCAGTTCATCGGCGTTGCGCGGGTTCGGAGCCTTCACGATGGGGAACATGCGTCGGGCATCGTCCTCGCGCCATTCCAGGGCGGCCGTTCGACCCTTGAACGTGCAACGCCAGTCGCAGCCGGCCGGGGCGCCGATGTTGGCAGCGAGCGGCTGCATGGGCACGTCCATGGTGATCGTCCAAACCTGCGAAACATCGGGCCAGTCGCGATCGGCCTTCAGGTCGATCACCGCGCAACGGTCCTGGTAGCCCGGTGCGGCGAACCGCAGGGCGTAGTGGGCGCCGGAATACAACGCTGCGCTGAAGGCCCCGTTCACGCCTGCGCGCGCCCGGAAGCTGAACTCCCGGTCCAGGCTGTCGATCACGGAAAGTTCGGCATCCATGATCACCACGCCGCTCTGGCCGTCGATCATGCGCCCCTCGATGAAGAGCTTTTCCAATTGGGCATGCGCCCCCGCACCGGCCGTGGCCAGAACGAAGAGCAGGCTTGCGCGTCGCAATTCAGTCCACATGGTCCTCGCGTCGTTCGGCATCGCCCTTTCCGGGCCGGGCGTGGGCGAGCTTGCCCATGCGCCGTTGATAGTCGATCATCACCCGCTCCACCTTGGGGCGAAGGGCCTCGGTGTACTCCACGTCCCAGGTGGTCTTCCGCACGCTCTGCACGTATTCCGCCAGGCCCAGCGGCTGCTCGAAGATCGTGAGATCCACCCCATCCACCCAGGTGAAGAGCGAGACCTGCACGTCCAGTTCATGGAACGGGACATCCGGTATGGGCGGCACGCCGGTGGCGTCGATCTTCACGTGCTTGGTCACCCAGCCGTCCTTGTAGAACCAGATCAGGTAGGTGTAGCCCCGGTCCAGGATGAACTCGTACTGGCCATCACGCTTGGTGAGCTGCGTCTCGCGCTCGATGCCGTCCTTCACCATGCGCACCTGCGCGCCCTTGATGGGTTCGCCGCTGAAGTATTCCGTGACGATGCCGTGCATGCGGATGTAGAAGGCGTGCGACGGGCAGGCGGTCAGCGCGGCCAGGGAGAGCAGGAAGGAACGCATCGGGATGGGGGCGAAAATACCGGGACGGACCCTGCCTTCTGCAAGCACCGTGCATCTTTGGCCGAAACACCCCGGCCATGATCGACCTGCTGCGCCGCAAGGAGAATTTCCACATCGTGCTCTGGTTGTTCAAGGACGTGTGCTGGGTGCTGGACCTGAAATGGCTGGGTACGGCCATGATCCTGCCCACGGTGGTCATGGCCGTGCACATCGCGTGGAAATGCCGCAGCGATCGGGGGGAGCTCTTGCACGCGCTGGCCGTGGTGTGCTGGATCTGCGCCAACAGCGTGTGGATGCTGGGCGAGTTCTTCCTGAACGATGGCACGCGTCCCTACGCCACGGTCTTCTTCGGCCTGGGCATGCTGTGCGTGGCCTGGTACTACCTGGTCACGAAACCGTTCTGGGTGCCGGAGAACGACGCACCGGCGGGACCGCGCTAGTATTCATGGACCCTGCCGTTCCACGCGGCCTTGAGGGTGCCGAGTTCGTTGCGGTAGAGCACCACATCGCCGTAGCGCTCGAACCGCGCGATGCGGGCCTCGCGGGAGAGCAGCGCCCGACGTCCGTGGTGGTATTCGCGGATCTCGCGGTTCAGGTCCAGGTACACGATGCTGCCGCCGTCCACCTCCCACTGCTCCGGCACGTATTCCTCCACCACTTCCGCCCTGCCCTGCTCCACGGTCCAGAACATGCCGCGGTCCACGAACACCACGGTGCTGTCCTTCACCCAATACCGCGTGGGTTGGTGGTCGAGCACCTTCACGCTTGTGCCGCTGCGGTAGAGGTTGAAGGACACGAGCGCATCGGTGTAGGCCAGCAACCCATCGCCGGCCTGGAAGTCGATCGGTGCGAATTCCTCCAGCACCTTGCGCGCATCGTGGTCCATGACCATGAAGCGGCGCGGACCTGGATCCCAATAGGCCACCACATCGCCCCCGCAGGACACGCGGAACACGTCGCTGCTGTCGCACAGTTCGCTCACCTTGCCGCGGTAGAAGACCTGGATCGTGCGCGAGCGCCGGTCGTGGAACGTGAGCGTGTTGGCGCCGGCCTGCCACCGGGTCGTCGCGGTATCGGAGGTGATCGGCGCCACGGTGTACACGTTGTTGTGCGCGCACACCTTCAGTTCGCCGTGCTCGCGATCGTGCCACACCACCAGGCTGTCCGTTACGCGCACGCCGGTGGCGTCGTTGCTCAGCATGAGCGATCCGGTGCTGCGTGCGATGCCCAGCCGCGTACCGTCGGTGAAGGCCACCTGCGCACCACCGCCGATCAGGGTCAACGGCCCGCTGCGATCACCCGGGGTGGTGCTTTTCTCCGAGCGGAACTTCAAGCGCCCCTGGTCGTCGAGGTACACGATGCGATCGCCGGCGTACACCACCTGCTGCGGCTTGCGCGGTTCCACTTCGCGGAATCGGCCGCGTTCGAACGCCATGAAATGATCGAGCGGGGTGATGAACGGCGCCAGACCCTGGGCCGCGCACCCCAGGGGCAGGGCCAGGAACGGCGCGATCCACGAACGCATGCTCATGCCACTTTTAATCGGCGCGCAACGGTGCGAACATGCACCTCCCGGCGGCGCCCTTTCACCGGCAGGGTGTGCTCCGGACCGATGTCGAAGCGTTCGGCGGCCCCGGGCATGCGCTCCAGCAGTTCGCTGCTCGCCAGCAGGCCCGCATCGAGCTGCTTGCAGAGTCCCAGCATGCGGCTCACGCTGTTCATCAGGTCGCCGCTCAGGTCGATCGCCCGCTTGATGTGGCCGATCCGCGCGGTGATCACCGTGCCACCATGCACCGCGGCGCGGTATCGCGGCACGGCGCCGAACTCGCGTTGCAGGTCGTTGGCGTGCACGGCGATGCGCTCCTGGATGTCGAAGAAGAGGTCCAGGCAGTTCAGGTGGCGCGTACCGCTGCGCATGGTCCAGGTGAAGATCACCTCGTCGCCGATGTATTTGTGGATGTCGGCCTCGTTGTGCAGCACCGCATCGGTCATGAGCGAGTAGGTGCGGTTCAGGAAGCGGAAGTAACGCAGGTCGCCCAGGCGTTCGGCCAGGCCGGTGCTGCCCACCAGGTCCATGGTCATCACCACGCGATCGCTGGCCATGGGCGTCTCGTAGCGGCCCAGCAGGAAGCCGAGGAACATGCGGCGGCCGGTCAATTCCTCGATCTGCACGATCAGGATCGCGATGGTCGTGACCACCACCACGCGCATGATCAGGCGGTAGAAGGCGGCCTGCACGAACACATCGGCCATTACCGTGTTGCCCTCGCCCAGGTAGGGCAGCAGCCGTTCGCCGTTGAAGGCGAAGGCCAGTGCGACCATGCCGATGCTGAAGGCGTTCACCAGCATGGCCTTGCCCAGGAACTGCAAGGGGATGGCCAGCGAACGGAACCCGCGGCCGAAAAGGAACTCCTCCAGCACGCCCGTCCACAAGCCCAGCAGCAACCAGGCCAGGTGGTACCAGCGGAACGGTTCGCCGCTGAAGAGCGTGAAGACCGCCGCCACGAGGCCCGTGACCAGGGCGTACTTCAGCAGCTTGCGCAGCTTGTACCGGGTCACCGAGGTAAGGGCCATGGAAGGGGCCGCGAAAGTAGGGCGCTGCCCGCGCGACTTCCTTCGCCGCCCCATCCTCCGCACGATCTTCGTCCCATGTCCCTCCTGCCCCGCTTGCTCAGCTACGTCTGGCCCGTTCGTGTGGCGCGGATCGCCGGACGGCACGGCCCGCTGGACCTGGCATGGCAGAACGGCCGGTTGGTGATCGACAGCGCCCACGCCAACCAGAGCCATGGCAGCCTGCAGGAGGTGTGGCGCCGCACCTTGCGCATGACCCGCGTGGGCGAGCGCCACGTGGAGCGCGTGCTGGTGCTGGGGCTTGGAGGTGGGGGGATCGTGCAGTTGTTGCGGACCGACCTCGGTCTTGCCGCACCGATCACCGCCGTGGACGATGATCCCGCAATGGTGCACCTGGCCTTGAATCGCTTCGGCCTGGCCCGCATCCCGCACCTGGACGTGATCACGGCCGATGCCTTCGACACGATCGCCACGCTGCCCCACCATTTCGACCTGATCCTGGTGGACCTTTTCCACGACGACCGTGTTCCCGAACAGCTCTCCGCACCCGCGACCTGTGGCCACCTGCACGCACGGCTCTCCGTGGGCGGCTTGCTGCTGGTGAACACCATGGCGTTGGACGAAGCGGGCAGGGCACAGGGCCAGGCCGTGCGCGACGGCCTCACCGCAGCCGGGCTCAGCGTGCGCGAACGGGTGCCGCTCCCGGGCAACAGGGTCTGGGAAGCGGTGAAGCGGCGCTCGCCGGCCGCCCTCCCATGAACGCCGGATGGTGGAGGGATCCTGCGTCCGGACGGCGTTCCCGGGGTTCTGCACGTCCTATTTTCGCGTGGCACGTTTTCTGACGGCCCGCGCCGCCCGCTGATGACCCGTTCCCGCCGACCGCTCTGCTCCCTTTTGGGCACCGCGATCGTGGCTTCAGCCGCCGCGCAATGCGGGCCCATTTCCATCGGCCCAGACCGGACGATCTGCCAGGGCACCACCACCACCTTCACCCTGCCCGGAGGGTATCCGAACTACTTGTGGAGCACGGGCGCCACCACGTCCTCGCTGAACACCGGCACGGCCGGCCTGGTTTGGGGGCAGGTCTCCTACCCCAGCGGCAACGTGGTGACCAACGGCGATTTCAGCGCGGGCAACACGGGCTTCTACGGCGATTTCACCTACGACCCGAACCTGCAGGTGGACGGCAACTATTACATCGGCACGAACGCCAACACCTACCACCCGCAGTGGCTGTGCACCGGCAGCGGCAATTTCCTCATGGTGAACGCGGGCTGGATGCACGCTTACGCCAGCTTCTGGTGCGCGGGCATGCCGGTGTGCCCCGACCAGACCTACACGCTCAGCTTCCGCATGGCGAACCTGGCCAACACGGGCCCGCCCACCGTGGAATTGCTGGCCGATTGGACCACGAGCCTGGGCCCCTTCACCGCCAGCAGCGTGCAAGGCCAGTGGAACACCTACACCACCACCTACACCACAGGCCCATCGCAGACGTGGCTGGACCTCTGCATGCGCTACCTGAGCACCTGGGGCGTGGGCAACGATGTGGGCATCGACGATATTTCCGTGAGCGCGACGATCGTGCTGCGCGACAGCGCCATGGTGAACGTGACCCCGTTGCCCACGGTGGACCTGGGACCCGACCAGACCTTTTGCGCCGGTGAGGACACCCTGTTGAACGCCGCCGTGCCGGGAGGAACCTATCTGTGGCAGGACGGCAGCAACTCCGCGTTCTACAACGTGACCGGCCCCGGCACCTACAACGTAACGGTGACGGCCAACGGTTGCAGCAACTCCGACGCCGTGACCATGGCGTACACGCCCCTGCCGGTGGTGGCCCTGGGCAACGACACCACGGTGTGTCCCGGTGAACCGGTACCGCTCGACGCCACCACGCCCGGAGGAACCTACGTGTGGCAGGACGGCAGCACGGCCGCGACCTTCACCGCCAACGCGCCGGGCGTGTTTTCGGTGGACGTGACGGCCAACGGGTGCACCGGCAGCGATGCGATCACCGTGGCGAACCACACACCGCCGGTGGTCGCTTTGGGGCCGGACCTCAGCGCCTGCGTGGGCGATGCGGTGGCGTTGAGCATGAGCATTCCCGGGGCCACTTACCTCTGGAGCACGGGCGCCACCGCGAACGCGATCACGGTGACCACCAGCGGCACGTACTGGCTCGAAGCCAGCACCAACGGCTGTGCTTCGCGCGATTCGATCGCCGTGCTCTTCAACCCCCTGCCCGTGGTGGACCTGGGCAACGACACCACGGTGTGCCCGGGCGAACCGGTGCCGCTCGACGCGACCGCCCCGGGTGCAACCTATTTGTGGCAGGACGGCAGCACTGCGGCCACGTTCACGGCCACCACCGCCGGTACCTGCACCGTGGACGTGACGGTGAACGGATGCACCAGCAGCGATGCGATCACCGTGGCGAACCACACGCTCCCTGTCGTGGCCCTGGGCGCCGACATCGATGCCTGCGTGGGCGATGTGGTGCCCTTGAGCGTGAGCATTCCCGGTGCGAGCTACCTCTGGAGCACCGGTGCGAGCACGAATGCGATCGCCGTAACCACGACCGGCACCTATTGGGTGGAAGCCAGTACGAACGGCTGTGCCGTGCGCGATTCCATCGACGTGACCTTCCATGCCCTGCCCGTGGTGAGCCTGGGTGCCGGAACGTCGGTTTGTCCCGGTGCCACCGTGGTGTTGAACGCAACCGCTACCGGTGCGAGCTACCTCTGGAGCACGGGCGCAGTGACGCCCACGATCTCCGTGGGCCCGGGCACCTACTCGGTGGACGTGACCGTGAACGGATGCACCGGCAGCGACGCCGTGACGATCGGCGCCTACACACCTCCGGTGATCGACCTGGGCAACGATACCACGCTCTGCCCGGGCGCGTTGCTGCCACTGAACGCCACCACACCGGGTGCCAGCTACTCCTGGTCGAACGGCGCGTCGGCCCCTGCGATCGTGATCGCCGGTGGCGGAACCTGGTTCGTGGATGTGACCGATGCGAACGGCTGCGTGGGCACCGATTCGATCCTGGTGACCTACACCACCACCACACCGGTGTACCTCGGACCCGATGCCACCGTGTGCAACGGCATGCCCGTTACGCTCGACGCCACCACTCCGGGCGCCACCTACCTCTGGAGCACCGGAGAAACCACGCCGACGATCGCGGTGAGCACGGCAGGCACGTACAGCGTGCAGGTGGACGAAGGCTTGTGCACCGTGACCGATGCGATCGTGATGAACGCCTTGCCAGCCCCCGCTGTGGAACTGGGCAACGACACCACGTTGTGCCCGGGCGCCTTGCTGGTGCTGGATGCCACCACGCCGGGCGTCACCTACTCCTGGTCGAACGGGACAACCGGCCCTTCGATCATGGTGGCGGGCGCGGGTACGTGGTACGTGGACCTGACCGATGCGAACGGTTGCGTGGGCACCGATTCGATCCACGTGTTCTATGCCACGCCCACGGCGATCGACCTCGGTAACGACACCACGCTCTGCCAGGGCCAGACCCTCACGCTCGATGCCACGTTGCCCGGTTCCACCTACCTGTGGAACACCGGCGCTACTTCGCCCACGATCGTGGTAGGCTCCGCAGGCCCCTATTCGGTGCAAGTGATGCAAGGAGGTTGCGCAGTGAACGATGCGATCGCCGTATCCGTGACCCCGCTGCCCACGGTGGACCTGGGCAACGACACCACCATTTGCGCAGGCGCCTCGCTCTCCCTCGATGCAACCGCGCCCGGCGCGACCTACCTCTGGAGCACCGGCAGCACGGCGAACACGATCACGGCAACCAGCGCGAACACCTATTCGGTGGACGTGACGGCCAACGGTTGCACCAGCAGCGACGCGATCCTGGTGAGCGTGCTTTCACCGGGCACCATCGACCTGGGCAACGACACCACCTTCTGCGCGGGCGGTGCGGTGTTGCTCGACGCCACGCTGCCCGGTGCCACCTACCTCTGGAGCACGGGCGCCACCACGCCCACCATCACGGCAACATCCACCGGCAGTTACGCGGTGAACGTGGACGTGAGCGGATGCGCGGCCTCCGATGCGATCGCCGTATCCGTGACCCCGCTGCCCACGGTGGACCTGGGCAACGACACCACCATTTGCGCAGGCGCCTCGCTCTCCCTCGATGCAACCGCGCCCGGCGCGACCTACCTCTGGAGCACCGGCAGCACGGCGAACACGATCACGGCAACCAGCGCGAACACCTATTCGGTGGACGTGACGGCCAACGGTTGCACCAGCAGCGACGCGATCCTGGTGAGCGTGCTTTCACCGGGCACCATCGACCTGGGCAACGACACCACCTTCTGCGCGGGCGGTGCGGTGTTGCTCGACGCCACGCTGCCCGGTGCCACCTACCTCTGGAGCACGGGCGCCACCACGCCCACCATCACGGCAACATCCACCGGCAGTTACGCGGTGAACGCCACGGTGAGCGCTTGCACCACCACCGGCGAGGTGAACGTGGACGTACTGCCCCTGCCCACCGTTGCACTCGGCAACGACACCCTTCTTTGCGATGGCGCCTCGCTCGCGTTGGATGTGATGCAGGCCGGCGCGAGCTACCTCTGGCAGGACGGGTCCACCGGGCCGACCTACGGTGTTACCGCACCGGGCACGTACGCGGTGACCGTTGACCTTGCGGGGTGCATGGCCAGCGATGCGATCGTGGTGGATTACCTCGCTCCCGGCTTCGTGGACCTGGGTCCCGACCTGTCCATCTGCCCCGGTGCATCGGTGATCCTTGGCGATCCCGTTCCCGGAGGCAGCTACCTCTGGCAGGACGGATCCACGGCTGGGACCTTGAGCACATCCGCAGCGGGGCTGTATTGGGTGGACGTATCGATCTCCGGATGCAGCGAGCGCGACTCCCTGCTCCTCGCCATCACGCCCATCACACAACCGGACCTCGGTCCCGATGCGTCCTACTGCGCGGGCGACACGGCCCTGTTGGAGGTCGCACCGGGCGCCGCGCAGGTGCTTTGGAGCACCGGCGGCTCGGGGAGCGCGGTGGCGGTCACCGCATCGGGCACCTATCAGGTCACCTTCACCCTTGATGGGTGCAGTACGACGGATGCGGTGACTTTGACCTTCGTGCCCTTCGTCGGGTCGATCGACCTTGGGCCGGACCGCACGATCTGCGAAGGCGAAACCGTGGAACTCGATGCTTCCACGCCCGGCGCGGCCTACGACTGGAGCACGGGCGACCAAGATGCCACGCTCACCGTGCTCGAAGCGGGCTGGTACAGTGTGGTGATCACGGGCGATTGCATCGCTGCGAGCGACACGGTTCACGTGGAAGCGGGTGACTGCCCGCCCATGGTGCACGTGCCGAACGCGTTCACCCCGGATGGCGATGGCGTGAACGATGTGTTCCTGCCGGTGATCACCGGCAGCATGGACGCTTACGAACTGCTGGTGTTCGATCGCTGGGGCGAAGCGATCTTCCGCACCGGAGATCCGCATGCCGGCTGGAACGGCACATTGAACGGGAACGCGGTGCAGGACGGAACGTACGTCTGGTCACTGCGCTACAAGGCGTCCACCGACATGGGCGTGGACCAGCACCGGTTGACAGGTCACGTGACGGTTTTGCGCTGAGGAACCGGGCGTGGCGGACGTTCACTCCGCATCGAAGCCCTGCTCCTTCCATACGAAGGCCTTGCGATCGGTGCGGTACCATGCGATGCGTTCCCCTCTGGTCACACGGGCCATGTGCTCGTCCACGATCGATACGGCATCGTATGCCAGCGGCAACACCACGCCATTGGCCAGGTCCACGATCCCGGTGGCGCCTTCGTTCTCCACGACCACCTTCCCGAACTGCACATCGGACATGGCCGAATAGTGCGCGGGCAGCACCGTTCGGCCGGTACTGTCGATCATGGCGAAGCGATCGCCGATGCGGAAGCGCGCATGACCGGACACGGGTTCCCACGCCTGATCGGCTTGCACCTTGCCCACGGGCGCCATCTTCCGGTCCACGTAGCTCCAGCTGTCCTTCTTCTTCACGGGCACCAGCGGGCCGGTCACCCGCCCGATGTCCTGCCACTGGCAGGGGAAGAGCAACGCACCTTTCGTATCGATCATTCCGCGCTTGCCGGCTTTCTGTACTTCGGCGCAACCGTTGAAGAAGTCGCCCCAGGTGGCGGCGCCCTCAGGCGCTTCGTACTGCTGTGGCACCACCCAACGACCGGTCATGTCCACGTAGCCGCACTTGCGGCCGTCGATCACCAGGGCCAGGCCGTCCTTGAATGCGCCCACGTGCTCATGTTCCACGGCGAGCAGTACATCGCCGAAAGGACCGATGATGCCCATGTGATCGCCGTTGCGCACGCGCGAGGGGCCTTGCTCGAACCCTTCGATCCAATCGTACTGGAAGGGCACCACCACATCGCCCTTCGCATCGATGGCGCCCACGCGGTCCTCCTTTTCCACCACGGCAAGTCCGTTCCGGAAGGTGCCCGCCATGTCGTACACGAATCCGATGCGTTCGCCGCCCCGTGCGTCGATGTATCCGTACTTCTCCTCGCGTTCGGCGTAGGCCAGACCGTTCTTGAACTCGCCCACCTCGGTGAATTCCATGGGCACGCTCAGTTCTCCGGAGCGCTCCACCGCGCCCACCTTGCCGCCACGTTCCACGGTGGCCAGTCCTTCGCTGAACTCCAACACATCGTCGTAGAGGATCGGCACCACCTCCCTTCCGCCCTTGTTGATGGTGCCGGTGCGCTCCTCCCGGCCCACCAGTGCCTGCCCGTTGCGGAACGGTTCCGCTTCGTCGTACTCGGCCTTGATGCGTTCCAGGCCGTCCTCGTCCATGTAGCCCCACTTCCCGTCGCGGCGGATCGCATAGAGGCGCAGGTTGGCCACGGTGTAGTCGGCCGAGAGCTCGTTGATGTAGGGATAGTCCGGATGGTCGCGCAGGAATTGCGTGATGGTCCCCACGTTCAGGTCCTTGGTGTGGATCTCGTACAATGCGCGCCAGGCTTCGGGCACGCGGTGGTTCGTAGGGTACTTGGAAATGAAGTCCCGGAAGGCGGAGGCCGTGCGGGCGGTGGTGCTCAAGCGGTAGATCTCGTCCTCGGCGTTCTGCGTGAACGGGCTGTCGGGGTAGCGGGCCAGGAAGGCTTCGTACTGCGGTATGGTCCGGTCGGGCGTGGCTTCGCGGTAGATCGCCTCCTGCAATCGCGCGCGAGCCTGGAAGATCCCGTGGGCCTCGGGATAGCGATCGATGAAGGCCTGATAGGCGGCCGCGGTGTTGGCGGCACGCGCCACTTCGAAGGCCATGGAATCGCGCACGGTGCGGGCCGCCTCCAGGTGGGCGCTCTGCTGGTAGGTGTTCAGGTAGCGTTCGTACGCGGCGATGGTGTTCAGGCCCCTGGTCTGATCCCAGGCCACGTCGTTCACGTGCTTGCGCTGCGCACGGATGGCATCATCGTCCACGCCCAGCTTCTTGATCCGAACGCGCTCACGGTCGTCGGTGGTGGTGAAGGCGGCATCGGCGCGTTGGATCGCGAAGAAGGAGCTGTCGAGCTGATAGAAGGGGTTGTCCGCGCGGCCGGTGATCACGCTCAGGCCGTACCACGCTGCCGCCGGGTGCTTCTTCACCTGGCCGAGCAGGATCTCGCGCGCAAGGAAATAGTTGTGCACCTGCAGGGCCTCGAAGGCCTTGTCCAGTTTGCCGGCCTTTACCGGCGGCGCCAGGGTGCACAGGACGCCCGCGGCCAGGGCCCTCGCGATCGTTCGCATCGGGGGCGAAAGTACCCCTGCGGTTCGCGGCGCTGATCCACCTTTGCGACGCCCGATCGACGGGCCCTTGTTGATGGAGGAGCGGATCGCCCGGATCGAACGGTGGCTCACGCGCCGCATGGCCTGGCGCATGCTGCTGGTGCTGGCCGTGATCACCCTGCCGGCGATCCCGGCCCTGCGCCACGTGCGGCTCGATTACGATTTCGAGAAGTTCTTCCCGCAGGACGATCCGGAATTGGACCGGTACCTGGCCTTCCGCGACCGGTTCGGGCATGACAACGACTTCGTGATGATCGGCGTGCCGAACGCGCCCACCGTGTTCGATCGCAGCTTCCTGGTGAAGGTGGACAGCATGGCCGCCCGTCTGCAACGGGTACCCCGCGTGCGCTCGGTGGCCACCCCCACCCGGCTCAAGGATCCCCGCATCACGCCGTTCGGGGTGTTCGAGGTGCCGTGGTTGCGCCTGGACGCCGACAGCACCCTGGCCGCCGACTCGGCGCGGATCATGGGCGATGCCTTCGTGAGCGAGCGCTTCTTCAACACCGATGCGACCGCGTTGCTGGTGCTGCTGCAATGCGAGCCCGACCTGAGCAAGGCGAAGAGCGACACCTTGCTGGCGGGGATCGAGCGCGTGGTGAACGCGAGCGGGCTGCCCGGTGTGCGCAGGGCCGGGCGCATCCACGGCCAGCAACACTACATCGCCCTCATGGAGCGCGAACTGGTGACCTTCTTCACCAGTTCGGTGGTGCTGCTCGCGATCTTCCTCTTCATCGCCTTCCGCAAGCCGTGGGGCGTGATCGCGCCCATCGCCGTGGTGGGCCTCACGGTGCTCTGGCAGGTGGCGCTGATGACGGCGCTGGGCCATCCGCTCAGCATCCTCACCATGCTGCTGCCCACGATCCTGTTCGTGGTGGGCATGAGCGATTCGGTGCACATCATCGAGCGCTACATCGAAGCCCTGCGCGAGGGCCATGCGAAACAGCGCGCCCTGGCGATCACCTATGCCGAAGTGGGCCTGAGCACCTTCATCACCATGCTCACCACGGCGATCGGGTATGCCACGCTGGTCACCAGCGGCATACGGCCCATGAGCGAGTTCGGGGTGTTCACCGCGGCGGGCGTGTTCCTGGCGTACGCCCTTTCCTTCACCCTGTTGCCTGCGGTGCTGGTGCTGTTGCCCACACCTGTGCCGTCCCTACGCGCCGTGCGCGGCAGCAGTGCGGATCGCGCGGTGCACGGCCTGTTGCGCCGGGTGCTGCGCGACCGGCGAAGGATCCCGTGGTTCGCCCTGCTGGTGGTGGCGGCGTGCACGGTGTTCCTGCCCCGGCTCAAGGTGAACAACTTCCTGCTGGAAGACCTGCCCGAGAGCGATCCGCAAAAACAGGGCTTCCTGTGGTTCGAACGCGAATTCGGCGGTGTGCGCCCGTTCGAACTGGAACTGGACGTGCACAGCGCCCGCGGGATCTGGGACCTCGCCGTG
>CAZFAW010000001.1:26586-30827 GCA_964517015.1 uncultured Chryseobacterium sp. | reverse complement strand
TTGCCATGTTGATCAACGCGCCGAACGCGATCACCATCGCCACGTCGGCCCCGGCGTCGAATCCGGGTGGAAGGAGTTCCAGTACATCCCTGACGTTCGTGGTCACTAAAATGAACATCCATCCGCCCAGGACGAGGAGCCCCCTTGCCGATCGGTGATAGATGGTCCGCACTTGTTCCATGTCCTTTGCTGCCAGCGCGTGTGCGATCGCCGGGTTGGCGATCCGTTCCAGGGCGTTCAACGGGAGTTCGATGATCAGCCCGATGAAGGCGGCCACGCTGTAGATCGCCACGTGGTCCACCGAGATCCGGCCCACGAAGATGGAATCGAGGTATTTCAGGCTCACCGAATTGATGGCGGTGAATGTGATCACAGCCCCGTATCGGACAATCGAGCGGATCCCGATCTCCCGTCGTATGTGAACCAGGTCGGGGCGCAAGGAAGGGCGGTCCACGAGGTAGGTGTATGCGAACAGGGCCATGGCCTGGGCGGAATAGATGAGACAGAAAACCAACAAGAAACCATCGAGATCGAGCCAACCTGCAAAATGGAACAGGATGGCTGCGATGAACAGGATCCGAACGACGATATCATTGAGGAACGTGGGGAAGACGCTACGCAGCAAAGCCATGCAATACGCATTGAAGCCGAGCACGAACGAATACGACACGGATAGAAGGATGACGAATCGGAAATTCTCCGTGAAGAGGCCTGCATCGCCGCCGTAGGCTCGATTCAGCGGTTCCCGCAGCAGGAAGAGCAATGCAAGGCCCAGGGTTACCGAAATCGAGAGGTAGATCAGCAGGAAGCCGAAGAAACCGCGGTGCCCACGCGTGCGATCGAACAGTCGCGGCAGGTAGCGAACGGTCACTGAACTGATGCCGAACGAAAGCACGCTCGCGAGCACCGTGGCAAACGCTAGGATCAATCGGGTGAGACCAAGTTCCTCTTTTGTTAGGAAGTGGGGTTGAACAAAAAGCAGGCTGACAGCCCCGATGATGGTACCGCCGAATACCACCGCGGTGTTTGCCGTCCCTTGCTTCTTAATGACACCCACGATATATCCCTACATCGATTTGACTGCCCGTTCGGATCATCCACCATCAAAAGTTGTACGTGGCGAATGTAGCGGTGCAGCGCTCTCTATCTTCGTACATCATGCCCCAAGGTTGTATAATGTTCATCTTGATCTGTTCGCTCGGATTGCATTGCCCTGTGATCGGACAGAATTTCGCAACTGTCGAGACTTACGCTGGCAATGGAACACCCGGATTGACCAATGGGCCTCTGGCCACTTCCCAACTGCACGCCCCGTACGATATCGCGTATGATGATGTCAACGATGTCGTCTTCGTTGCTGATGCACTGAACCATTGCATTCGGATAATTGAGAGCGGGCAGGTCTCCATCCTTGCGGGGAACGGGTCGCCCGGTGACATTGACGGTCAAGGGTTGAACGCCAGATTCAACCTGCCTACGGGCGTGTGCGCCCACGATGGGTACGTGTACGTCTGTGATGCTGGCAATAACAAGGTCAAGAGGGTGGACTTGCTCGGGAATGTCGAGACCGTGGCTGGCACGGGGCTGGCTGGCTGTGCAGATGGCAATGTCATGGCTGCGGAGTTCAACAATCCGGTCGGGTTGATATTGGACCCCGTTGGGATCATTTATGTCGCGGACTACGGTAATGGGGCCATCCGAAAGATCGATGGCTCTACGGTATCAACCACCGCAGGTGCATGCGGGTCACCCGGAGATGCGATCGGCAGTACAGCGGATGCCAGATTCGATCACCCCTCGGACTTGGCAATTGATTCAGCGGGCGATATCTACGTCATGGATCAATCGAACAATAAGATCAAGTTGATCTCCGGCGGGCAGGTCACTCTTGTTGCTGGCTCTGGGCTCCAAGCGTCCATTGATGGCACCGGAGCACTGGCAGCTTTTGCCGGCCCGGCCTTCGGGGATCTATTGACCAATGGCGTTCTTCTGGTAACCGATTGGATCAGCAACACCATCCGTTCGGTCACGGCGGCTGGGTGCGTGTCCACAGTGGCCGGAACAGGCGCGGCTGGTTATGTGGATGGACCGGTTGTATCGGCGATGTTCAATGTTCCATATGGGATATGTCACACCTCCGGGGGCGCGGTTCTCGTTAGCGATCGTTCCAACAATGTGCTCCGGCGTCTGTTGCCGCAGGATTGGCAGACATCTACCGGTGCTGCGATATCCAACACGCAACCAGTTCACTGTTTCTGGAGTGATGGTCTGATCCATATCACGGGCATGAAGGCCGATGATCCAGCGACTGTACTGAGGATTCTTGATGCACGGGGAGGGCTCCTTCTAGCAACTGTCTTTTTCTCTGCCACGACACGATCGGGTGACGAGATCATCGTGGAGATAGGAGACTTATCCGCTGGCTGTTATCAAGTCGTGTTCTCTACAGCAGAAGGAGTGGAACATTCGACGATCTTCGTTGACTAGTGCCTTCGCATGATCTCGTTAATGAAGCAGTTGCATTCCAACACTTGGATATCGGCACTGCTTGTTGGTGCTTTGTTCCGGTTGTGCGATGCGCCAGCTGTTGCACAGGTCACATATGCGTCCGTGTCCACCTATGCCGGCAATTCAATTCCAGGTTTGTTCGACGATTCCCTTGGCTCCGCACGGTTCAACGGACCCTACGGAGTGTGCACAGACCCCATTACTGGTACGATCTATGTGGCGGATGGCCTGAACAATTGTATCCGGAAGATCGAAGGTGGTGTGGTCATGACCATTGCCGGGAACGGTGTTCCAGGGGATCTGGATGGTATTGGCAGTAGTGCACGGTTCCATGTGCCGACAGGTGTGTACTTCAAAAACGGTTACCTCTATGTATGTGACGACCTGAATCATAAGATCAAGCGCATCGACTCCACGGGCTATGTGCTGACGATAGCTGGCACTGGACTACCTGGGCTCACGGACGGCCCAGCCCTTTGGGCCACGTTCAACGAACCCAAGAGTTTGGTTGTCGACGACAGTGCCGTGGTATATGTCGCGGATTACGAGAATCACTGCCTTCGCAAGATCCAAGATGGCATTGTCACTACCATCGCAGGAACGGGGGTGGCAGGGGATGGTGTTGGTCCGGGATCCAGTGCGCAATTGTATCGTCCACGCGACTTGTGCATAGACCCTACGGGTAACCTGTACTTCACGGATCTAGGCAATCATAGGATCAAACGGCTCACTATTTCCGGCGATGTCCAACTTCTGGCGGGCTCCGGCGTTCCCGGCTGGATCGACGGCCTTGGCGCGAGTGCCTCGTTCAGTACTCCGGTTGCCATTGATTGGGAAACCCCTGGAACCTTGATCGTACTGGATGCCGTCAACGCTCGCTTACGGCGGGTCGATCTTGCGGGAAACGTGACGACCGTCTTCGGATCCGGAAACGTTGGTTACGTGGATGGCCCTTCCGCGATCGCAGCTTTCGACCTTCCCCAGGACATTTGCTTTGATGGCGGAGGCAACATTTATATGGGAGATTACAACAACAATGTCATTCGAGCGGTCATTCCGCATGGCCAAGCCATGGGTGTTAAAACAAGTGAAGACCACGATGCTCTGCTCTTGTTCCCGAATCCCGCACCTGCGCAAATATGGATCGAACTCAAGCCCTTCGGCGAAGCACCTGATTACCTCATGGTGCATGATGCACATGGTGCACTTGTATTGCAGATGGGCCGGGGCCAGTTGATGGGCTTGATTCCGGGTAACATGGTATTGGATGCAACGACCTGGGCCAAGGGGCAGTATACCGTCCAGGTTGGCGCGCGTGGCAGGTCCTATTGCGCGTCATTCGTTCATTAAGAACGATCAAAAACTCCTACCCACCCCCACCACGTACCGGAAGGCCACGTGTTCTTCCTCGGTGGCGGGCAGGTTGCTGATGATCAAGGGCAGGTCGACGCGCAACGTGAGCGGTTGGATGTCGGTCAGGGGCCCCCACCGCTTCACGGTCAATGCGGCGCCCACGCCGGCATCGGCGCGCGGAGCGGCGAGCTCCAGGCGTGCATCGCCGGCCGCGTTCACGGTTCGGTAGCCCATGCTGCCCACATCACCGAAGAGGTAGAGGTCCAGGTGCAACGTGCGACCCACTGCGCCGGGGCGCCAGCGTACCAACCCGTCCAGGTCCAGTTCGGCGTTGATCGCCGCCCCGGAGTTCCCGCGGTAGGTGGTGATCACCTGCCCGT
>CAZFAW010000001.1:8724-26486 GCA_964517015.1 uncultured Chryseobacterium sp. | reverse complement strand
TTGGATCCTGCCCAGTTCGAGCTTCTCCACGGCCGTGAGGCGCACGGTCTGCTCGCCGTATGCGGAGCCCACGCCCGGCATGCGGAGCCGCAACACCACGGTGCCGTCGCCGTGCGCATGGCGGTATTGCCGCTGCGCCGTCAGGTCCATCAGGGCGTTCAAGCGGTCCAGATCCCATTCGTCCGGGTACAGCAGGTAGGTCAGGTCGGTGCTGTCGCGACGGATCATGTATTTGGTGGATACGCCGATGGTGGTGCGGCCATCCGGCGCCTGCCATTGGAAACCGCCCCCGTAGAGTTCCAGGCCATCGAGGTGCCGTGCGTTCAGTTCAACGCTCGATCCCTTCAGGAAGCGTTCCGTGGCGTTCGTGTAGCGCACGTTGAAGCTCAGCGCATCGTACCGTGTGTCGGTGTTGCCCGGCACCGAATCGAACCGCGCGGCCGGATTATCGGGTGGCAGGTGTTGGCCGAAGCCCGTGTTCAGCCACACGGTGGCCCAGAGCCGGTGCTTCACGCGCAGGTAGTCGCCATGGAAATGGACCCCGGCTTTCACGCCGTCGTAGCCGTTCCACCAGAGGTCCGGTCGAACGAACCCTTCGTATGCGCGCCGGTCGGGCCTGTTGTACAGGTGGTGGTCGAAGGTGATCTCGGCGGGGAAGTGCAGGCTGTTGTCCGGTTGGTAGGCATCGGCGAGGCGGTAGGTGGTATCGATGCGCACGTCGGCGATGCCGGTGGGAACGTTCACGCGCGCGGTGTAGTCGCGTTGCAGGTCGTCCCATCCGATCCACCGCGGCAGCACCGTGGCACTTGTTCGCTTGGTGTACCAGGTATTGGGGATGTGGTAGTCGTAGGTGCGCCCATCGCGCGCCGTTACGTGCAGGTCCAGCGGCATTTGCAGGGATCCCTTCCGGCGCAAGCGGATCTCCTGGCCCTCGCTTCGGTTGCGGTGCCGCAGTCCGGTCACGGCGTAGTCGATCCGTTTGTCGGTATCGATCCACTGGTCGAAGAACCAGTTCAGGTCCACGTGCGTGTATTGGATGACACTGTTCCGGAAGTCCTCGATGTACGGATGGCAGATGCGCCATTGCTGGAAGTAGTGGCGCATGGCCTTGGTGAAGAGTTCATCGCCCAGCACGTACTGCAGGTTGTAGAGCATCACGGCGGTCTTGTAGTACACGTGCCCGTATCCGCCCTGGCCCTTGCTTTCGTAGTACCCGAACTCGTCGCTGTGCGTGTCGATCGGTGGCAGGCGGTCGCGCACGGCATCGCGCATGTACCCTGCGTACACCTCCTCTTCCACGGCCAGTTGGGGTTTGGTGTAGCGCCGGGCATAGGACCCGGCCGGCGTGTCGTTCACGAGCGTGTCTCCGTCGATGTCCACCAGGCCCGATCCGGTGAGGTATTGCGTGAACCCTTCATCGAGCATGGCGCGGTAGGTCTCGTTGTTGCCGATCATGCCGAAGAACCAGTTGTGCCCCACTTCGTGCACGAAGAGGCCGCGGTAGTCCGGTTCACGCCCGCCGTCCAGCGTCAGCATGGGGTATTCCATGCCGTCCCGCGCATCGGCCACCACCATTTTCGGATAGGCGTAGAGGCCGATCCGGGTACTGTGGCTCTCGATCACCTTCGCGCAATAGTCCGCCGCGTTCTGCCAGCCGCTGGCGTGCGGCTCCTGCGCCATGCTGATGCAGCGGATGCCGTTCCATTCCGCCTCGCCGATGCGGTACGTGGGATCGGCGGTCCAGGCGAAATCGTGCACGTTCTCCGCATGGTAGCGCCACACTTTGCGCACGGTGCTGTCGTACGGTGTGATCACGCTCGGCCGTTCGTTCCACGGTTTGTCCTTGAAGTTGCGGATGTCCAGTTTCGCACGCAGGTCGGGAGGCAGCACGTCCTGCGGGTTCTGCAGCCAGCCCGTGGCTTCCAGCACCTGGTCGTTGGGCATGTCCAGTTCCACGTCGTAAGTGCCGAAATCGCCGTAGAACTCATTGCCCAGATGCTGCTGCGTGTCCCAGCCCATCTTGCGATCGTACACGCTGATCCGGGGGTACCATTGGGTGCCGTCGTAGTGCTTGTAGCCCCAGGAGGTGAAGAGCTTCATGCGGCGCCACACGCCTTCGGCCCAATGCGTCTTGAACACGATCCGGAATGCGGTCTTCGCACCGGGGGCCAGCGGCATCGGCAACCAGGCTTTCAGCACGGTGTTGTCCTGCTCCCGTTGCAGTTCGATCCCGTCCACGCTCAACGAAAGCACCTCGGTGCCGCGTTCCTTGCCGTCGCTCCGGGATGCGCGGCCGTTCTCCATCAGGTCGGCGTAGCTGCCCGCGTTGTAGGCGTTCTCGTACAGGTGGAAGTAGACGAAGGGCAGGGTGTCCGGCGAGTTGTTCCAGTAGGTCAGGGTCGCTTCGCCTTCGCCGATGTCCGTGCGCTCATCGAGGCGCAACTGGATGCGGTAGTGCACGTCCTGCTGCCAGTACCCGGCCACGGGCGGACGGTTCTTCCAGTAGTAGGGGTTGTCCGCGTTGCGGTAGGTGTTCGGCGGGTGCAGCGGGTCGTAGCGCTGGGCGAACAGGCCGGTCTGCACGGCGAGCAGGAGGCAGACGGGAAGGATCCCTCGCATGAAGGTCGGTGGCGCCCGATGAAGGCGTGCGACCAAGATATCCCGCTTCAGCTTGCCGCGGCTGCACGGGTGGCACGCAGTTGCTCACTGTTCTCCCGGTGCGCACGGGCGATGCTCGTGTTCAGCTCGAAGCCGATGAGCAGGGCGATCATGTTGAAGTAGATCCAGAGCTGCACGGCGAGAATGGCGCCGATCGATCCATAGAGGGCGTTGTAGTCCGTGATGTTGGTGAACACGAACGCGAGGCCCTGGCTGATCAACAGCGCCAGCAACAGGGTGAGCAAGGCACCGGGGGTGAACAAGCGGAAACGACGGGCATGCGGATCGCCCGCGAAATAGAGCAGGCTGATGCTGGCCAGTACCAGCAGGGTGCTCACCGTCCACTTGGCCGCCACGAGACCGTGGATCTGCATGCGGCTGGTGAAGAAGCCCTGGTCGTCCAGCAGGTTGATCACCGAGCTGCTGATCGTGAGCACGGGGATGGCAACCAGCATGAGCATGGTGATGGCCAGCAGCAGGCCCAGGCTGAAGAGCCGCTGTTTGAGCGGACTGTGGCGCGCGCTCAGGTTGCTGCTTCCGCTGAACCCGAGCAGGATGGCCATGATGCTGTTGCTGGCCGCGTACAGGCCCACGAGGAAGCTCACGCTGAGCAACGTTCCGTGCTTGCGCACCACCAGGTCGTGCAGCTGGCCTTCGATGAACACGTACACTTCCCTGGGCATCTGCTCCTGGAAGGTCAGCAGCAGCTGGTCCTGCAGATCCGGGATGGGGATGAAGGGGATGAGCGTGAGCAGCACGATCACCGCGGGGAAGAAGGCCAGGAAGACCTTGAAGGAAATGGCGCTGGCGCGTGTGATCAGTTGCCCTTCGCTCAGCGAGCGGAAGAAGAAACGGCTGATGGCGTACAGGCTGAACCCCTGGAAGCCCGGCGGCACGATGCGCTGCCCCCACCGGATCACGCGCCGGTTCGTGCGGGAGAAGAGCATTCTGCGCGAGAGCCGTTTCACCATGTGTTCACATGGCTTTGAGGCTCAGGTCCAGGGCACGGGCGCTGTGCGTGAGCGCGCCCACGCTGATGAAGTCCACACCGCTGGCCGCATGCACCCGTGCGTTCTCCAGGTTGATGCCGCCGCTGGCCTCGGTCTCGAGCTTCCCGCTCACCCGCTGCACGGCCATGCGCAGGTCGGCAGGGCCGAAATTGTCCAGCATCACGCGGTGCACCCCGCCGGTGGTGAGCACCTGCTCCAGTTCCATCATGGAGCGGACCTCGATCTCGATCGCCAGATCCAGGCCCTGCTGCTCCAGGTACCGGTTCGCTGCGGCGATGGCCTGGGGGATCCCTCCGCAGAAGTCGATGTGGTTGTCCTTGATCAGGATCATGTCGTACAACCCCGATCGGTGGCTGTGGCCACCGCCTGAACGAACCGCGAGCTTCTCCAGCATGCGCAGCCCGGGTGTGGTCTTGCGCGTGTCCAGCACGCGACAGCCGGTGCCCTCCAGCGCGTCCACGAACTTCCGGGTGAGGGTGGCGATCCCGCTCATGCGCTGCATGAAGTTGAGCAGCACGCGCTCGGCGATCAGGATCGAACGCGCCGGTCCGTTCACCGTGAAGGCTACATCGTCCTTCTTCACCCGCGCGCCATCGGAGATCAGCACGCGGCTGTGCAGTCTCTCATCCACGGCAGCGAGCACCAGTTGCGCCACCTCCACGCCGGCCAGCACGCCCTCTTCCTTCACCAGCAGGCGGGCGCTGCCCTTCGCTTCGGCGGGTATGCAGGCGAGCGTGGTATGATCACCGGCCCCGATGTCCTCTTGGAGGGCCTGGCGTACCAGCGCGTGAACACCTTCCGGCAGCACGGTCAACGCTCTCCTTTGTCGGCTTCGATCCGCAGTTGTTTCACCTGGAAGGCCTCACCGGTCTTCTTCAGGAAGTAGGTGACGCGGTATTCTCCGGCGGAAGTGCGCAATTTGCCGATGTAATAGCGGTCGCCCATCTTCGAAACCCCCTCGTGGTCGATGCTCAGGTCCGAAGGCACATGCTCATCGAAGAACTTGCGCAGGATCTGTTCCGCCTGGGCCTTGCTGTACACGTCGCTGTTGTCGGGAACGGTCAGATCGATGTTGGCGATGAAATGGGTGGCCAAGGCCCGCGCGTTCCCGGTCTTCAAGGCAAGGGACACCTGGTCCTTGACGTCGCCCTGGGCATGGAGCAGCAGGGGCGACAGCAGGGTGGCGAGCGCGATAGCGATGCGTGACATGGTCCTGATGGGAAGTTGCCGAAAGTTGACAAACATCGCGCCAGTGCGTGCATCCACCCCCTTTCGACTTGTCAACACCGGCCGGGCATGAAGGTGAGGCTCCTTTTCACGGGCAAGACCGAAGCCGGGTACGTGGCCGAGGGAACAGCCTTCTACGTGGCCCGGATCTCACGCTCGGTGCCGGTGGAGGTCGTGATCGTGCCGGAGAGCAGGCGCAAGGAGCCCGAGGCGCGGCGGAAGGAGGAAGCACAGGAGGTGGTGCGGTTGCTGCGGCCGGCCGAGCGGCTGGTGGTGCTCGATGAACGGGGCCGGGGCCTGGGCTCCGAGGCGTTCGCCGGACAACTGGGTGCCTGGCGCGATCAGGGCGTGCGCGAACTCGCCTTCCTGGTGGGTGGCGCTTACGGGGTGGACGGCTCGCTGCGGTCGAAGGCCGCGCTGGTCCTGTCGCTATCGCCCATGACCTTCCCGCACCAGTTGGTGCGCGTGCTGTTCGCCGAGCAATTGTACCGGGCCTTCACCATCCTGGAAGGCCGGCCCTACCATCATTGATCGGGCTTCTCGTACGTGGCCTTCAGGGTATCGCCCCGGCCCAGCAGGTCCAGCGTGCCGTTCAGCAGGCGTTTCACCCCGCGCATGATCGCCGACCCCTCCAACGCGTTGCGCAGGGCTTCATCGTCGGTGGGGGGCAAGGTGTTCAAGCGGCCATCGGGCTTGTGGCTGGTGCGCAGACGGGTAACGCTGAAGCCCGTGGTACGCAATGCGATGCGCCGCAGTCCCATGGTGTTCAACGCCCGGTGCAGGGTGTTGCGCGTGAAGTAGGAGAGGTGTTCGGGATAGTTCACGATATCCCATCCGCTGCCCGACAACCAGCGGTTCAGCGCGTTGTAGTTCGGAGTGGTGAGGTAGAGCAGGCCACCGGGCCGCAGCACGCGCTCGGCATGGTGAAGCATGTCCATGGGCAGGCCCAGGTGTTCGATCACTTCGAAGCTCACGATCACGTCGAACAGGATGCCCGGGTAGTGCGCCGCGTTCAGGGCGCCCTGGTGCATGGTGGCACCCTTGGCGGCAGCGGCGGCCACGAAGGCATCGCCGTATTCCGTGCCGAAGACGTTCCACCCCCGCGCGCGCGCCACGGAAAGGAAATCCCCGCCGCCACAGCCCACATCGAGCAGGTTGCCATGCCTGCGGTACGGTTCGAAACGGTCCAGCAATTCCTGGTACCGCACCAGGGTGATGCCCGTGGGCGGCTTGATGGGGTAGGTGCGGTAGTACCCGGAAAGTTCGGCCTCGGTGGGAATGCGACCCGAGAAACGGAAGCCGCAGGAGCGGCAGCGCACCAGGTGCTGGGAGGCGAAGGTGGGAACGGGAGCGGTCCGATCGCTTCTGCAAAGTGGGCAGACGGCGTGGGCAGCGATCATCGGCCGGGCAAGTTAGACATCTTTGTTGCCCACGTTCACTCGCACAGCTAGCTCCATGGGTGTCGATACCGAGTACTACGGCAAGGTCGACATCGAGTATTGGGAGTACAGCCTCATGTTCTTCTACCTCTTCGGGCTGTACCTCTATTTCGCACGACAGAAGAACCTGCGGATCAAGCGCGAGCCGGAGTACCGCTATTTCCTCTGGGGCCTGTACGCCAAGATCCTCGGCGGCATCTTCTTCAGCCTGATCTACTTCTACTACTACAAAGGGGGCGATACGATCAGCTACTTCTATTCCGCACTGCCTTTGGTGAAGCTCGCCGGTGTGAACGTCGGCGACTTCTTCCATGTGCTGTTCGGCGCCAACAGCGTGGAGAACCGGCAGTATTTCACGCTCGAGACCGGCCTGCCGTACAACTACGTGTACAGCGACGACCGTACCTACATGGTGATCCGCCTGATCACGCCGATCCTGTTCGTGGCGTTCGAGAGCTACCTGATCACCACGGTGATCGTGGCCGGGATCTCCTACATCGGCATCTGGCGCTGCTACCAGACGTTCGTGCGCTATTTCCCGAGGCTCCAGGGGTGGCTGGCCGTGGCCTTCCTCTTCATGCCCTCGTGCATTTTCTGGGGATCGTCGATCCTCAAGGACACGTTCACCTTCTCTGCGGTGTGCTGGTACCTGCACAGTTTCGACAACATCTTCTTCCGCAGGCGGCAGAGGGCCTTCTCGCTGCTCGCCATCCTGGTGGCCACCTTCCTGATCGTGTCGATCAAGCCCTACATCTTCATGTCGCTCTTCCCGCTCAGCTTGCTGTGGTTGTTCTACGGCCGCCTGGCGCGCCTGCGCAACGTGCTGGTGAAGTACGTGCTGTTGCCCGCCGGTTTCCTCGCCATGGTCGGCCTGTCCTTCCTCGTGCTCAGCAGCCTGGGCGACAAACTGGGCAAGTTCAGCCTGGAGAATGCGCTGGACACGATCATGGTGACGCAGCACGACCTGAAGCGGGCGGAGGAATACGGCAGCAACTACTTCGACATCGGCCCCCTGGAGGCCACCTGGGGGAGCGTGCTGAGCAAGTTCCCGGTGGCCACGAACGCCGCGTTGTTCCGACCGTACCTGTGGGAATGCCGCAACGTGGTGATGGTGCTTGCGGGGCTCGAGAACCTGTTCATGCTGTGGATCACGCTGGTGCTGCTCATGAAAAGCCGCGTATTGCTCATCCCCACCATGATCTCGAAGAACCCGATCGCGCTCCTGTGCATCCTGTTCGCCCTCTTCTACGGGTTCATCACCGGGATCACCACGCCGAACTTCGGTGCGCTGGTGCGGTTCAAGATCCCGCTGTTGCCATTGTACGTGGCGGGCGTGCGCATCATGATCTTCATGCTCGAGGAACGCCGCCTGGCGATCATCCGGGGCACGCGCTTCCGCTTCGACGACTATGCCCAGGGCGATCCGCACGTGAAACATGCCGCCGAGGCGGTCCGGCGCCGATGAACGACCACCCTCCCAAGGTCAAAGCGCCAGGGACCGTGCTGTTCATCGGCTTCTGGGGCCTGGACGATCCGCTCACGGCCTCGTCGTTGCTGCCGGGCGCCCGAACGTTGTTGGAACGGTTCGGGACGGAACGGGTGATCCTGGCCACGGTGGAGCGCGGGTCCGCACCACCATCGCTTCGCCTGCCCGAAGGGATCCAGCACGTGCCGTTGCACGCGAGCACGATGCGGCCCAAGGTGCTGGGCCGAACACTGGACCACGTGCGCATGGCAAGGGATCTTGCCGGGCTCGTTCGCCGCGAGAAGGTCGGGCTGATCATGGCGCGCACCGCAAACGCCGGAGGGCTGGCGCACCGCGTGCATCGACGCACGGGAGTGCCCTACATCGTGGAGAGCTTCGAGCCGCACGCCGAGTACATGGCCGATTGCGGCGAATGGTCGCGGTGGGGGCCGCTGTACCGCGCGGCGCGCTGGTTGGAGCGGGCACAGATGCGCGCGGCCGTCGGGTTGATCACCGTGGCGAACACCTACCGCGACCGGTTGCTGCGCGAAGGCGTTCCGCCGGAGCGGTTGGCCGTGGCGCCGTGCCCGGTGCCGCTCGATCGCTTCGCGCCCGATGGCAGCGTGCGTGCGCGGATCCGGGCGGATCTCGGCGGTGCGGACATTTTGGTGGGAGTGTATGCGGGCAAGTTCGGCGGCCTCTACCACCGTGAACGCGCGTTCGCCTTGTTCGCTGCGGCACACGCCCATTTCGGTGCCCGCTTCAGGCTGGTGGTGCTCACTGCGGAGCCGCACGATGCCGTGATCGCCTCCCTTCGCGCCAGCGGGTTCCCCGCGGAGCATGCCGTGGTGCGTGCCGTACCGCACGCCGAGGTCCCCGGGTGGCTCAATGCGGCCGACTTCGCCTTCGCGCCCTACCGCGCCACGCCGAGCAGCGCGTACCTCAGCCCCGTGAAGGTCGGCGAGTACTGGGCGTGCGGCCTGCCCGTGATGCTCACCCCCGGTGTCGGCGACGATGCCGCGATCATCGCGCAGCACACGCTGGCCGGCGTGCTGCACGATCCGGAACGCACGGATCATGGTGCGGCCTTCGCATGCATGCAGCGCGTGTTGGACGACCCCGCGCACCGGACGTTGTGCAGGTCCCTCGCCGAACGCCATCGCACCATCGCGCACACCGCTGCGGCGTATGCGCGCTCGATCGACCGCCTCACATCCGCAGGTACCGGAAGGTGACCCGGAAGAAGTTCCGCACGGAGCGGTAGTGCTTCAGATAGCCCAGGGCCATGTAACGGATGAAGCGAAATTTCAGGGACCAACGCCCCACTATGCCGGTGGAGTGGAGCGCGATGATCTTGCGGTAGAGGATGGCATAGCCGTTCTCCAGGCCGCGCAGGTCGTTCATGAGGGAGTTGCCGGAACGCCGGTAATGGAGCACCACCTCGTCCGTGTGATCGTAGGTCCTGCCCTGGGCGATGGAGATGTAGAAGAACAGGTCCTCGCCGTGGGTCAGTTCCTCATCGAAGTGATAGCGCACACGGGGGAGCCGGCGGATCATCCAGGTGTTCCCGAAGAAACAGCGCTTGTCCTGACGGAGCAGCAGTGGCAACGGTTCCCCGCGGTACATCGGGTGGTAGAAGCCCGTGGTGCGAGACAGGTCGGCGTTCTTGTACTCCACCGCACCATCGGCGAAGCACACCGAGGGGTCGGACAGCAGCACGTGCAGGCGCGAGGAGACCGAGCGGCGTGGCATCACATCATCGCCATCGAACATGCAGATGAAATCGCCGACCGAAGCCGCAAGCAAGTGGTTGCGCGTGGCGCTCAATCCGCGTTTGGGCAGTTCGAACACCCGCACACGCGGATCCTCGGCGGCGTGCGCGTGGGCGATGGCGGCGCTGTCGTCGGTGCACCCGTCGCACCCGATCAGCAGCTCCCAGTCCGCATGGTCCTGTGCACGGACGGAGCGAACGGCTTCGTCCAGGAACCTGCCGGCGTTGTGCACCGAGCAGATGATCGAGACCAGCGGGCGATCAGAGCGATCCATAGAACGCGGCGAGCCGCTCCATTTTCCGGCGCATGCCGATCACTCCTTGAAGGTAGCCGGTGTTGCTCCGTGCGTTGGCCCTCCGGGCATCGCGAGCGGGCGGGTCCTTGACCCATTCGCCGATCGCGTTCGTGATCGCAGCGGCGTCCTTGAACGGGACCGTGCGGACGCCATGGAGCTGCCGCAGGTCCAGTTCGCGCAGGATCCCCGAGAGGGTGAACACGCTCGGTGTGCCACTGGTGAGCGCTTCCACGTAAACGTAGCCGAACGGTTCGCTCAAGGGATCCTCGGGCACGTGCACCAGCACATCGAACACATGGAACAATTCGTCCAGGTCGGTCTCCCAGTTCACCGTGCGCCAGTTGCGCCAGGGCAGCCGGTCGAGCATGGCCTCGTAATGCGCCGCGTGCCCGCTGTTCTTCCAGTGGAAGATCATGAGCCGCGCGTCGGGCCAGTGCCGCAGCACTTCGGCGAACGCCGGGATCACGTGATCCAGGCCCTTCCAGGCGAACGGCCGGGCCACGACGCCGATGAGCGGGTGCGGCGACGCATCCGTGATGCCGTATTTCGCACGGAGCCTTGCTTCGCGCATTGGATCCTCGGGGGCAGGCCGGGACAGGTCGAAGCCATGACGGATCGTGACCACTTTTTCCTCCGGAACCTTCTCCATGCGGGTGAGCACTTCGTGCACATTGGAGGAAATGGCCACGATGCGATGCGCCATCCGGTTGATCAGCCGATCGTAGAACACGCCCCGCTTCGGGAAATACTTGTGATTGTGCGTGGTGTGATGGCGCGAGTACACGAGCCGCCCCACACCGGTGAGCCGCCCGGCCAGCAGGGCGAGCAGCGAGCCTTCGAGCAGGTTGCCGTGCACCACGTCCGGCCGTGAGCGCCAGAGCCGGAACATGAGGCGGACCAGTGTCGGCAGGGCGTGCCAGCGGCTGCGGTACGGGTAGGTGGTGCTCCGGTAACCGCGCGCACGGATCAAGCGCTGCGTCTTGCTGTCGGGTTGTTTGTTCAGGAAGATGAACTCGACGTGGAACCGTTCTCGGTCCCATTCCTCGGCAAGCCCCTCGTACTCCTTGCTGTCCACCACATCGGACACCACGTACAGGATCCGCTTTCGCTCCGTCCGCCCGGACCCGGGCGCGAACCGGACCGCGGTGTCCAGCAGGCGCTTCACCGCAGCGCGGGCGGTGCGTTTCCGGGCGATGTCCGTGCGGGCTTCGCGCAACGATGCTTCCGTGCAGGAGGCGTATCCGGAAACGACACGGTCGAACACGGACGGAAGGTCCCACCGCGCCTTCGACATGTGCACCAGATGGGTGCGATCGGCATATTCCTCCGTCCAGGAACTCACCACCGGATGCCCGGTGGCCAGGTATTCCAGGATCTTGTGCGAGTTGGCCACCACCGGTCCGAGCCGTTCGGCGTTGTAACAGACCAGCAGCACGTCCGCGTTCCGCAATTCGCCCACCAGGGTGGTCCGGTCCACCAGGCCCTTCAACCGCACATTGGGCAGGGTGAGGGTGTCGCGGAGCATGGGAACGGGGTAGTCGAGGTCGTACGGCCCGTACAGGTTGAACACGAGCTCCGGATGCGAGGAGATGATGCGGTGGAGGACCTCCCAGTCGATATAGGGCGTGATCAGATTGCCGGCCAGGGCCACCGTGCGGGCCTGCGGCTGCACGGTGATGGCTTCGGTGCGCTCCAGCCAATGGTCCGACACCATGTGCCCCACGTGTTCCACGTTCGCCTCGGGCACAAGTTCCTTCACGGCCTTGCGCAGTGGATCGGTGACGGTGTACACCATATGGGCCGTGCGGATGAGGCCGGTGCCCGGGTGATCGTACAGGATGTCGTGGTCGGCGAGGTGCAGGATCTTCAGGGCGCCGTGTTCCGGGAACCACTGCATGCGCGAGATGTCGAAGCACCAGATGATGTCGAACGGCCGCCCGTTGAGCGCTTCGAGGCGGAGGATGGCCCGCCGGTAGTAGCGCAGGTGCAGCGCCTTGCCCAGGCGGTTCACTCCGCGCAACCAGTGCCGGTAGTGCACCACGCGCACCCCTTCGTCTTCGCGCAAACGGGTGCGGAAGGCACCCTTCGTCGGCGGACCCCAGAACGTGACGGTGCAGCCCTGGTCACGGAGCGCACGCGCAAGGTCGTGCTTGCTCAACTGCAACCCTTCCCAGGGTTCCGGGCTGATCAGCAGTACCTGCTTTCCGTTCAGGTCCATGTTCGGGCGGCCAAGATGCGATGCCTGTGCGTAGTGGACGAGCGCAACCCTCAGCCGTTGTCCACAGGCAACCCTTTCATGCGGCGTTCGAACAACTCGTTCAGGCGTCTGCCGATGGTGTCGGGCGAGAACCGTGCGCGCGCCTCGGCGGCCATGCGCGCGCGATCCAGGCCGGCGATCCGGTCCCATTCGGCGTCGATGGCATCGGCCCATGCCGCCGCCTCGTTCGTTCCGATCAGCGATCCGTTGCGTTCGTTGATGAAGCTGGGGATGCCGCCCACGCGCGAGGCGATCACGGGCGTGCCGCAACAGATGGATTCCGCGCACACCACGGAGAAGGTCTCGTAATCCGAGCAATGCACCAGGGCGAACGCATCGCGCATGGCCATGGCGGCTTCGTCCGGGCGCATCCAACCGGCATGAACGACCGCATCGCCCAGCCCAAGCTCCGCAACGCGCCGCATCACGGCCTTCATTTCGGGGCCATCGCCCCCGATCCGGAGCACCACGTTGCGCCCGCGCTGCCGAAGCAACGCGACGGCTTCCACCATCACCTCGGGCCGTTTGGGCCGCCGCCAGTTCGCCACGGCGAAGAGCACCGCCGGATCCTGCCGCGGCCCCCGGTCCGACGGGGAGAACGATCCGACCTCCACCACGTTCGGCACCACCGCGTAGGGGTGATCGGCGATGCCGGAGAA
Source organism: uncultured Chryseobacterium sp. (assembly GCA_964517015.1). Lineage (GTDB taxonomy): Bacteria > Bacteroidota > Bacteroidia > Flavobacteriales_F > PHOS-HE28 > PHOS-HE28. The sequence goes on along the minus strand of CAZFAW010000001.1, from coordinate 13,704 downwards.
CCGACGGATGTCATTGGCCAGGCTCTCCGAGACGCAGATCACCGGAATGCGGAACCGGAAGATCCGCCGCACGCGGCGCAACGGTGCACCGGCCGTGCCCAGTTCGAAGTGGTAGCCGCTCCATTGCTCCATCATCAAGAGGGGCCTACGGATGATGCGGCGCAGCAGACCGATCCGGGTGCAGAGCGGGTACGCGATGTAGAAGTTCACCACGTCGTGCCGCACCGAACGGTCGCGCGTGAACCACGCCCAGAGCACCATGAGCGTGGTGAGCCATTCGATGATGAACCAGGTGCGAAGGGGGCACAACAGGACCAGTGTGCGATCGGCGGCCGGGCCTGTTGAACGCCAACCCCAGCGGCGATGCAGTCGCACCTCGATGTGCCACACCTCCTGTTCGGCATACCTGCGCATGGCCTGCACGTGCCGCTCCACGAACGGTGCCTGCGTGGGATCCTCCACGTTCGGGTACCAGCTCACGATGTGCAGCGCACGCATGGGGTCAGGGCATGGGGAACCAGGTACCGGCGAATGTCGAACGCAGCAGGCACAGTAGCGCCACGCTGGCACCCATCACCAGCACGGCATGGACAAGCGGCTTCACCGCACGGACGCCGGCCAAGCGCAGGAGATGGCCGGTGAGCCATACGTACCCCAACGCGCTCACCACGGCATAGGCCAGCACCGCGTTCAGCACGGAACCGTGGAAGAACGCGGCCCAGGACACCACCACGGCCCGGGCGCCGAGGAGCACGGCCTGGAACTGCAACATCTGTCGTTCCCGCCGGTGCACGTTGAACAGGTTGATGATGGGCTCGGAGAGGTGGCGGAAGAAGAAGAACGCCCCCAACCACGCGGCGAACACACCGGCCATGCGCCATTCGCCGCCCAATACCACCTGGAAAACGATGTCGCCCAGCACCGTGATGGCCGCGAAGGGCAGCACGCCGGTGGCCAGCAGGCGATAGAAGAAATGGCGCGTGATGCGCGCGAGGTCCGCCGGGTCCCTGTGGAAGGTCTCGGCCGCTTTCTGGTTGAAGACCACGCCGAGGCTGAACCCGAACAACCGCAACGGGAGCAGCAACAGGCCCGAGGCCATGCTGAACTGCCCCACCACCACCGGATCGCTGCTGAGGAGATAGATCGGCAGCTGCAGTCCGAGCAGCGCCACCCAGCGTTCGGGGAACACGTAGCGCGGGCAATTGCGGAATTCCTTCCACGCATCGCGGATGCGGGAAAGGTCCCAATCGCGCAGCACGCGGCCGGGTGAGAACGGGCGCAAGGCGACCCAGTACACGCCGATGCCGGCTCCACGCACCAGCGTTTCGCCGAGGATCAGACCGTGTGCGGCTCCTTGCGAGAGCCAGCCGTAGCCCAGGTTGAAGAGCCGCAGCACCAGGTTGGTCCCCCCGCCGATCGAGGCGGAACGGCCGAACGCCTTCATGCGCACCAGCCACTGGGTGCACATGGAAGGAAGGAATTGCACCACCATGCCAAGTGGGAGCAACCAGAGCCAAGCTCCCATGCCGCTCCAGCCGGGCATCCATGCGTAGATCCGTTCGTGCAGGGCCACCACCGGTAACAGCAGCACGAACAGCGCCGCGAGGATCAGCAGATGGCCCCGGAACAGGTCCAGGAAGCGGTCCTCGCGAGGTGTGAGCAGGTAGGCTTGCGTGTACCCCAGGTCGGCCACGACGGCCAGCGACATGCACAGGCTGCTGAATATGCCGTACGCGCCGTAGACCTCCGGGCCGTAGATCCGCGCGATGAAGGGTGTGAGGATGAGCTGGCTGCCGGTGATCAGGGCCGTTCCACTGAAGGCGTAGGCGGCGTTGCGGGCGAACGTACCCTTCGTGCGCATGCGGCCCAGGTCCGCCTTCCAACCGCTCAGGTGTTTTCGGATCATGCCGTGCCTTCGATCTTCAACACCGGGTCGGCGGGGTGGATCAACGTGTGAATCCCTGTGTCCACGCTCCGTTCATGTACCAGTTCTCCACGCCTCCGGTGGCCCGATCGTCCCGCTTCACCACGAAAGCCATCTCCTTGTTCAGCGACAGGTCGCAGGCGAAGCGCCGCTGCAAGAGGTCGAAGACGCGCTGGTTGATCGCATTGCGGCGGTTGCCGAAGTACTGCAGCAGCCGTCCGGGACTGCGACCGAACTCGTTCAGCAGGTGATCGAGCATCGCGTGACCGTCGGGAACGGTCCGGAACACCATGTCCGAAAGATGCAGTACATCGCCGCTGCCGTCGTGTGCGAGGATGTAATAGCCCGCCAGGCCGTTCGGCGAGCGGAAGGTCCGCACATGGAACCGCGTGTTCGGGTTGGCCGTGAAACGCCATTCAAGAAAGGCGGCGTTCATGTCCAGACGCACCGTCTCGACCGGTGCGATCGCAGCGAACAACGCGTCGATCTCCGACACCTGTGCGGGCCAGTCCTGCGCACGCAGGTCGGTGCTGCGCGCAGGTCGATGGAACAACGTGCGTAACGAGACCGCAGTGCGCCTGAGCAGCCCGTAGATGGAGCGCATCGGGCCTTTGGGGAAGGGGGAGAAGGCGAAACGAGGTCGCGCGATGCGTGCCACACACTCGTACATGATCTCGTCGAACACCTCGAATCCCAGCCGGTCGCGCCAGACCTTCACGGCCGGTGTGAAGCCCCAGCAGATCCGGCGTCCTGCATCGGCACTGGCGGCCAGGCCTGCAGCATATGCATCGGTGAACACGGGTGTGCCGCGGTACGTGGGCAGCAGGAAGCTGTGCTCGCTTTTCACCGTGGGCAGCGTGCCACCTGCATGGTGCAGATCGTGGGGCAGGAACGATTGCGTGCAGCAGATGCCGTTCGCGTCGCGCGTAACGGTGAGCACCGGGCGATCGGGGATCCGAACGAACTGCCATTCGAACGCCTCGGATGTCATGCGCGGGTTCACGTGCCGCTGCAGGAACGCCACGATGTCGCCGGCGCTGCCGAAGTCCTGCACGATCTCCAGGCGGGTGCTCATGATGCAGGTTTCAAGTGCTGGTCCATCACGGCTTCCATGCGTGCCAGTTCGCCGCTTCCGGACCAATGCGCGGCCAGTTCGGCGCCCGTGGCGAACCATGCACCGGCCTCCCGGGCCCGCCGCACGATGCGTTCGTACAGCGCCCCCCATGCGGTGTGCATGTAGTTGTTGTGCCAGAGCACGGTGAGCACGCCGCGGTTCTCCTGCGCTCGGTCCATCAGGCGCGTGCACAGTTCCCATGCCGTGGTCTCGTCGAGCTTCATGTTGAACATGAACGTGGCGTCCATCACGATCAACGGGATCTCCAGGATCCCTTCGCGGCGGCCGGTGATCGGATCGGTGGGACGGAACGGATGGCACATGCCGTTGCGGAATCCGGCCAGATCGGACCAGCCGTAGGTGGTATCGTAGACGAAGCCCTGTTCTGCGAGCAGCTTCCACGTGGCCGGCAGGCGGAAACGCAGGAAGTGATTGCGGTAGCCCTCGGGTGCGAGGCCGGTGGCGCGGTGCATCCGGTCACGCTCCGCGGCGAGCACCTCGGCCTGGGCATGGGCGCGATGGCCGCCATGCAGACCGATCTCGTGGCCCTGGTCGCGCACAGCGGCCCATTGGTCGGCCACTTCGTCCAGCGCATAGTTGAAGTCCTCGTCGCCGGGCACCAACGCCTGGAAATAGTACGCGGCCTTCACCCCCAGGGCGTCTTCGACCTTGAGCAGCCGGTCCACGGCGTAGCGCGGATCCACCTTCCTGCCGAATAGCCCCAGCACGCCGCGAAGGCCCATGGGGATCTGGCCCCTTCGCATGGATCCAGCCCGTTCGCGGGGCGATGTGATCAATGCATCGATGTCGTGCGAAAGGCACACGGCGAAAGGCGCATCGTTCGGATAGCGCGGCCGGAACCCCAGCTCGATCAAGCGACGGGAGACCACAGGCTCGAACGGCGGCTGGCCTGCACCGGCGAACGAGGGCACACGCCCGTACCGGTCCACGAGCCCGGGCGCGCGCTCCCGCGTGTGGCAGAACAGGTCCCAAAGCGCACCGTCGGTCATGTGGTCACGTGGCCGGCCAAAGCTACCGGTGCACCCCGGCCACCATGGCGTCCGTGCAGCCGCTCATCAACAACCCGGTCGTTGATGATGCGCATTTCCATGGTGCAGCATCGGATCCTACTTTCACGCGCCATGGCCGATCCCATCCTGCGCGTATTGGACAAACTGAACCTCACGCAGCGCTTGGTCTTCCACCGTAGGCGGCGCGTCAACGACCGGGAGTTCATCGTGCCGCTGATCCGGGGCTCGGGGCACATGAACCTGCTGGAACACGAGCCGTGGATGATCCCGTTGCTGGCACCGCTGTTGGACATGCGACCCGGCACGTTCGTGGACGTGGGTGTGAGCGTGGGCCAATCGCTGCTGCGCCTTCGTTCGTTGAACGCCGACACGCCCTACGTGGGCTGCGAACCGAACCCGATCAGCCTGGCCTACGTGGAGGAACTGGTGCGCGTGAACGGCCTTCGCAACGTGCGCCTGCTGCCGGTGGCCGTGGGCGATCGCACCGGACTGGTCGAGTTGATGAGCGTGCACGACGATCCCGCGGACGGAACGGCCACCACGATCGCCGGTTTCCGCCCGGGCGAACCGGCCTGGAGCCGCATGGTGCCCATGTTCCCGTTCCATGCGCTTGAACGCTACATGGGCGATGGGCCGATCGGGATCCTCAAGGTGGATGTGGAAGGCGCCGAGGTGGACGTGCTGGAAGGCGCCCGTCGAAGGATGGAACGGGACCGCCCCGCCGTGCTGTTGGAGATCCTGCCTGTGTACGATCCCTCGAACACGGACCGCCTGGGGCGGCAGCAGCGCATCGAGGAACTGTTCCGCGCGTTGGACTACACGCTCTGCCGGGTGGAAGCACAGGGCCGAGCGGTGGACCTTGTGCCCATGAACGGGCCCATCGGCATCCACGGAGATGTGGAGCGAACGAA
>CAZFAW010000001.1:6781-8624 GCA_964517015.1 uncultured Chryseobacterium sp. | reverse complement strand
CCGCGGATCCGTTGCACGTGCTGGAGGTGGGATTGGGCACGGGGCTGAACGCCCTGCTCACATGGATCGAGGCCGAACGCACAGGCCGCACCATGCGGTACCGTGCACTGGAGCCGTTCCCTGTGGCGCCGGAGGGTTTGCGCGCACTGGACCATCCGGCCATGATCGGTGTTCCGGAACGTGCCGAAGGCTATTGGCGCATGATGGAAGCGAGGGACGGTGAACGGGTCTCCGTGTCCGATCGGTTCGCGTTCGATCGATCGGCACAGCGCGCCCAGGACCTGCATGCCGATGCAGCGTACGACCTGATCTATTTCGACGCGTTCGCCCCCGCTGTGCAACCTGAGCTCTGGACCGCCGCGGTGTTCATGCGCATGTTCAATGCGTTGCGACCCGGTGCTGCACTGGTGACCTATTGCGCCAAAGGGGAGGTACGACGCACGTTCGGCGCATGCGGGTTCCGGATCGAACGCCTGCCCGGCCCGCCCGGCAAGAAGGAGATGTTGCGTGCGATCCGACCGGCCGTCTGATGGCGCGCATCACGATACGGGTCTATGGGTTGCTGCGCGATCAGGGTCGCGTGCTCGTCGCGGACGAGGTCGTTCGGGGACAACGGATCACCAAGTTCCCGGGCGGCGGGTTGGAATATGGCGAAGGCCCCAGGGATACCCTGGTGCGCGAGATCCACGAAGAACTGGGCATGGAAGCCCTGGCGCTCGAACATTTCTACACCACCGATCACTTCCAGCGCTCCGCGTTCCATGTGGAGGAGGTGCAGGTGCTCGCCATCTATTACACCTTCCGCGTGGAGGATCCCGCGGCGATCCCGGTGGACGGTGGACCGGCAACGGGCGCGAACGCGATCGAACGCTTTCGCTGGCTCGACCTCCGAACAGCGGCCGTGGAGGCCGTTTCGCTGCCCCTCGATCGCGTGGTGCTGCGCATGTTGATCGAAGGAAGGCCCTAGGCGCTCAATCGGCGTTGCACCTGGGCGCTCACCTTTTCGTACAGGTCCTCCGGTTCGAAGGTGCGCCAGTCCATCTGGTCCAGCCTGCCGCCCAGCAGGAAGTAACGGTCCAGGTCGGCGCCCTTCAGGTCCGCGCGCACATGCTCGCGGAAATTCAGCAGGGCGATCCAGCCGCCGGCATCGTCCGCTTCCTGCCACCATTCCTCGTAATAGCTGTCGTCGCTGGCATGGAAGTTCAGCACGTTCTCACCGATGAGGATGAACTTGCTGATGCCCTCGGCCATCATCGGTTCCACCACGTCGCGCTTCAGGAACATGATGTCGTTGTTCAGCAGGTCGTTCCATTCGCCGATCAATTCGATCACGGCGTACGCGTCGTCGTAGTCGGCGAAGAGCACCTTCATGTAGAGCGTAGCGGAACCGAACTCGTCCCATTGCGGGTGGATCACATGGTCGTAGACCGCGTGGGTGAATTCGAACTCGCTGTGCTCCGTGCCGTGGAAGGGCGATCGTTCGTCCTCTTCCGCCACGTAGCGATGACGCCAGTTGAAGAAGGGTTCGATATCGTGCACGGCGTGAAGTTACCGCCGCCCCTCCTCGATCGCACGCCGCACGCTGCCGTGCTTGCGCAACAGGTCGTTGGCGGTGGCGTAATCGGTACGGGTCGCTTCCATCACCATGCGCGTGCCCCGGTCGATCAGCTTGTTGTTGCTGAGCTGCATGTCCACCATGCGGTTCCCCTTCACACGACCCAGGCGCACCATGGTCGCGGTGCTCACCATGTTCAATACCAGTTTTTGCGCGGTGCCGCTCTTCATGCGCGTGCTCCCGGTCACGATCTCCGGTCCCACCACCACCACGATCGCGTGCTCGGCG
>CAZFAW010000001.1:0-6681 GCA_964517015.1 uncultured Chryseobacterium sp. | reverse complement strand
GGGAAAGGAAGAAGGCCTCCCGTGGGATCGGGAGGCCTTCCGTTCAGTGGGTCGGTGTGATCACTCGATCACGAGTTTCCGGGTCAGGGAACCTTCTTCGAAGTGGAGTTGGATCAGGTAGGCACCCGGTTGCAGGTCGGTATGGTCCAGCGTGAGCTGGCGGCCGTTCACCCGGGCGCTGCGCACCAGGCGGCTGTTCACATCGTACAGGTCGTAGGCGTGGATCTCCGCGGCGGCGCTCACGATCCGCACCGGACCATGGCTCGGGTTGGGGGAGATGGTCACGCCTTGCGCGGTGGCCGAGGATTCGCTGATCCCCACCAGGGAGCAGGGACCGAGGTCCAAGGCGCACACGATGCGGGGCACGGCATACCCCATGCAGCTGTCGGAGTAAGCACGTCCTTTCTGCCAGGTCATGTCGGGGTTGCTCAGCAGCGAGGCCATGTGGGTGGTGACACCCGGCGACACTTCAACGTTGGCCAAGGGGCTGGCGGGATCCCACCACTGCCAAGGGCTGGCTTCGTTGGCCAGGTAGGGGCGCAGCGGGCGCACGATCGGGTAAAGGCCTTCGGCATTGGCGATGGTCACGGTGGTGAGGTTGCCGGCATCGTCGTATCGGCTCCAGGTGGTGCCGTAGAGCGCGCGGGCGGCGTCGGTGTAGGGATCGCCGGAGGGCAGGGTGGCGAAGCTGTCGTTGTTCCCGAAGCTGTTCGCAAGCGGCAGGAACACGTTCGGGCCCTGGAGGTCCACCACGTATTCACCCGTCACGGGCACCACCACGCGGCCGCTGTTGAAGGGGGCGAAGTCATCGCGTACGGTGTGCATGGTCACCATGGGCACATCGCCATCGTCCAACCAGCTCGTGTCGGCGAGCGCTCCGCCCATGTTCACGCACATCTGCACGTCGCTCGAATAGCCGTTGGGCTGGTAGAAGCTCAGGCAGGGTATGCCGTCCGGGCAATAGCCGTCGATGTTGCCCACCAGATTGCTGTCCACGTAGCTCACCGTGGGGTCGAGGATGTCCGGACGGAACTTGGGGATGTAGAGCTCCAGCGGATCATTGAGCGTCACATCGGCCAGGGCGATGTACCCGCCGGTGCCTTCGCCCCAAAGGGTGAACTTGCTCGGATCGATATGGTAGGTATTGCCGCCGGCGTCCTCGTTCTCACGAAGTGTGCGCACGCATTGCTTCACGTCGTGGATGGCGCGGTACACCGCGTTGAGCAGCTGCGCTTTGCGCTCGCTCTCGGTGGGCGCGAGCGGGTTCCAACCGCCACGGTACTGGCAGCTGATGGCCACATAGCCCCGGCGCGCCATTTCGCGGCAGATGTAGATCGCGGAGCTGTCGGTCTTCAGACCGGTGGGGCTGCCGTTCACCGGCGGCGGCAGCAGGTTGCCGGTGTGCAGGTAGATGATCACCGGGCGTGCGGTCTCCGTGTCCACCGTCTGGTCGGGCTGGTACACGTCGAACTTCACGTCCGTGGTGTTGATCGTGGGGGGCACCGTGCTGAAATCGCTGGTGAGCCAGTCGACGTTGGTCCCGTAGGTCACATCGGAGGTCACGGTGATCTGGGCCTCGGAGAAGATCTTGTCCAGGTAACGGGTCTGTGCGGTCGCGCAGAGCGATGCCGTGCCGATCAGCAGCGAGAGTAGAGCGGTTCGTGTCATGTCCGGGTTGGTTTGTGGAGGGAGCGAAAAGTAAGGCTTCAGCGGCGGTTCAGTTCGTAGATCAGCTGGATGTAGGCCAGGCGCCCGACGTACGGCCCGCCGAACACCATCAGCACCCGGTTGTCGAGGGCGCGGTCCAGGCGTTCATCGGAGGGGATCCCCGCATCGAACAGGGGTACCAGGCCCAGCAGGTTGCTCACGCCGGCCTTCACCGTGGTGTGCGCCTTCGGGAACAGCACGTTCACCTGCGCATCCACCATGTCGTAGGTCGGCAATTCGCCCGTGAACTGCGGCGAACCCTCGAACACGTAGCCCTGCACCAGCTTCCAGTTCACACCGAAGCCCAGGTGGGGGCGATCGGTGAAGGGGATCCGCAGATCGTGCCCGGTCACCCCCGCATTGAACTTGTTCTCGGGCGTGTTGAACGCCGGGATGATGGGGTCCTCGTTGTCGCTCGCCAGGCGATTGAACGAATAGTTCACCGTGTAGGTGCAGCGCGGGCGGTAGTAGTTCAGGCCGGCATTGGCCCCCATGGTGCGCACCACCTCGGTGGCATTGGCCGCAAGGCGGTACACCTGGAGCGATTGGAGCGTGGAGCCGATCCCGAAAGTGGCGTCCACCCCGATCAGGTAGCCGATGAAATCGCGATACCAGCTGCAGTACGCACTGGCGTCGAGGTAGAACTTCTCCCAGAAGGTGCCGCGGAACCCGCCCTCGATGGTGAAGGCCTTCTCGGGCACGATCGACGGCACATGGACGTACTCCAACTGGTTGTACCCGCTGGTGAGCGTCGAAGAGTTCAGGTAGTTGCTGAACGACGCGGTGGTGATCAGGCTGTCCGCCCCTTCGGCGAACTGGCCTTCGATGTTGCCCAGCAGCAGCGCGCGGCCCACGTTGTAGTAGAGGTACTGGTCGGCCAGCGTGGGGTTGCGTACCGCGCTGCTGAAGCTCAACCGCCAGACGCGGTCTTCGCGCGGCACGTACACCAGCGATGCGGCCGGGCTTAGGATCGCATCGAAGTTCTCGTTCTTGTCCAGGCGCACCGTGGCGGTGGCCTTCAGCTTTCGCTCCAGGAAGGGGCGTTCGGCACCGGCGTACAGACCGAATTCGCTGTTGCGCACCTGCACGTCGCCGGTGTCCTTGAGGATCGTGCCGCCCGTTTCCGGCAGGTACCAGCGGTGGCTTCCGCCCACCACCAGTTGCAGGTCTGCAGGCAACGATCCGCCCGCGAACCGGTATTCCCCCATCACGTGCGCCAGCTTGCTGCGGTCGTAGAACTTGCTTCCCCCTTCGGTGAAACGGCGCGAGGTCACGTCGGCGAGCAGGGAGTCGAAGCGTGCGCTACCGGGCTCGAAGAAAGGCGTGACGAACCCGGAGCTCGTGCGGTTCAGGCTGTCGAGCACCATGGCATGGTAGGCCTGGAAATCGGCAAGGTGCGCGTTCACGTAGTCGGCCACGTAGGCATCATACTCTTCCTGCGTGCTGAAAAGGCCCGAGGCCGCGGCTTCGTCGGGCCACCCGATGAAATCGGGGTCGGGGGTCAGGATGGTGTTGTCGATCCAGTTCTCGTACAAGGCACGGTAGCGAAGGTTCCAATTGCGCGTGCTTTCGCCGGTGGCCTCCTGCATGCGCAGGCCGGTGGTGAAGATGTCGTAGGTATCGCCTGCATCCTCTGCGGTGAGGTACCCGCGAACGAACCACGTTCCTTCCTCCCGTAGTTCCAGGCGGTGCTGGAAGAACTTCACGTCCTTCAGCCGGTAGCGGTTGTCGCCCTGGTACACGGTGGTGCCGGTGCTGAAGTTGCTGGCCAGGATCACCTCCAGGCTGTCGGTGAGGCGGTGGTGCACGGCCGCGCCCAGTTTGAAGTTCTCCGTGCCGTAGTCCACGAGTTCCGATTCCGTGTAGCCCCGGCGCAGCCAGATCCCCAGGCCCGGGTTGTTGATGCGCGCAGTGATGTCGCGCGTTTCGTTGTTGTTCGAGGTGGTGTTCTCGTCGCCGTAGATGTTCACGGCGTCGAACCGGCCGGGGTTGTCCGCACCGGTGGGGCTGTTCACCGTGGGGTCGTAGTTGGTGGCCTGCCAGTCGTCGGCACGCAAGGCGAAGGCGTTGAGCTTGTAGGCCCATTTCGCTTCGCCGTTCTTGTTCTTGAGCACCTGCGCGTAGCGCACTGCGCCTTCGAACAGGCCGCGTTCGCCGCCTTTGGCGCTCGCGCTCAAGCCCGGGAAGGCCCATGGGCTCTTGGTGGTCATGGCGATCACCCCGTTGAACGCGCCGGGCCCGTAATACGCCGTGCTCGCACCGGCGATCACGTCCACCTTCATCACGTCCAGATCGCTGGCCCCGAGGAAATTGCCCAGGCTGAAGTTCAACCCCGGGCTCTGGTTGTCCACACCATCGATCAATTGCAGGCTGCGCACGGGGCTGGTGCTGTTGAACCCGCGCGTGTTGATCACCTTGAAGCCGAAGCTCGCCGCGGTCATGTCCACACCCTTCAAGGTCCCCAGGCTTTCGTAGAAATCGCCGCTGGGTGCTTCGCGAATGGCGATCACGTCCATGCTCTCCACGGTCAAGGGTGCCTGCTTCTGTTTCTCGCCGATCCGGTCGCCGAAGACCTCGGCTTCCTTCAGCAGCACCTGGTCGGCGCCCAGTTTGAACTTCAGTTCCTGGTCCAGGCCCTTCACCACCACTTCGGTGGCGGTGTACCCCATGCTGCTCAGGATCAGCGTGTAGGGCGGGAGTTCGCTCACGGTCAGTTCGAACTTCCCGTCGAAGTCGGTGGCCACGCCCGTGGTCGTGCCTTTCAACACCACGCTGGCGCCGGGAATGGGTTCGCCGGTCTCGTTGTCGGTCACCGTGCCGCGCAGCACGTATTGTGCGCTCGATGCACCGCACCACCAACAAGCGATCAAGCAGATCAGCGCGCGCATGGGGAGGCTTCCTCCCGGCGGCGGGGCCGGGATGGAGGGCAAGGTAGAGCGGGGCAGGGGGCGTTCAAGGCCTTCCCGGCCTGTGCAGAATGAACGGAAGGATGTTGATGGCCGCGGCCGCGCCTCAGGCCTTGCGGAAGTAGCCGTGCGAACAGGGGCCGCCGTAGAGCGTGATCACCTTCTCCGGCTTGTCGGCCAGGAACGCATCGGTAGCGATCCGTACGCCTGGATTGGAATCGTTGCCCGCCACGGTGATCCCGGGGATATGGTAGTCCATGAACACCACCACGCCGCCGCGCGATAAACGCGGATAAATGGATCGGAGCGCGTGGGTGATCATGGCGGCGTGTGCTCCCTGGTCGCCGCCCACGCCCAGGTCGATGTGGGCGAAGGAGATGGTCGGGGGAAGTTCGTCCGGGACGGTGGCCCGCATGTCGCCGGCGTGCATCACGGGCAGGGGCAGGTGCAACGCGGCGAAATTGCGTTCGAATCGGTCGCGGATGTTGCGCTGCGACCCCAGTTCGTGCGCGAAACTGTCGTACACATGGAACGGCCGTTCCGCGTGGGCGGCGTGCAGTACGCTGGCGATCACCGCCGTGGTGTTGCCGGTATAGCAGCCCAGTTCCACGAGATCGCCGGGAACCCCCTCGTGCAGCACGGTGTTCACCAACAGATGCAGGTTGGCCGCCTGCTCCAGGCTCACCATGTCCTCCCGGTGGTCGAACGGTCGGCCCACCGTCAAGGGCAGGCGCAGTTTGTGCAGCGCCTTGTTGAGCCGCTTCACCCAGACCTGGGTGCGCCAGCGTTCCACCCCCGGCCAGCGGACCTGGCTGAAATGGTGCCCGGCCTTCGTAGTATGGGCTGACATGCGGTGGGGAGAGGTGTTCGAGAACGGGGCGTTCAACGGTGGGACCGGCGGTTTTGTTCATTCCGTGGTTGCCGCGCCCACACAAATATGCCGACCAAGGCGCAGGAACCGCACATTCGCAGTGCGAACCCCCGCATGCCAGCCACCCTCACCTTCCACGGCGCAGCCGGCACCGTGACCGGAAGCAAGCACCTGCTCGAGGCCAACGGCGCCCGGATCCTGCTCGATTGCGGCATGTTCCAGGGCGAAGGCCACCGCAGCGACACCCTGAACCGCCGGTTCGGTTTCGATCCACGCTCCATCGATGTGCTGGTCCTGAGCCATGCCCACATCGATCACAGCGGCCTGATCCCCCGGCTCGTGGCCGAAGGCTTCAAGGGCACCATCTGGTGCACCCCCGCCACGCGCGATCTCTGCGCGATCATGCTCGAAGACAGCGCACGGATCCAGGAGTACGACTTCGCCTTCGATGCGAAACGGGCCCGCGAGCAGGGCCGTCCATTGGAGGACCCCGAGCCCTTGTACACCGTGGGCGATGTGAAACCGGCGCTCGCCCTCTTCCAATGCATGGACTACGGCGAAGCGCGCACGATCGCACCCGGGGTCTCGCTCACCTTCCTCGATGCGGGGCATATCCTGGGCAGCGCCTCGGTGCATCTGGTGATCACGGAGGATGGAGGCACCACGCGACTGGCCTTCAGTGGCGATGTGGGTCGCTACGTGGACCGGCTGCTCCCCGATCCGGCGCCTTTCCCGCAATGCGATGTGCTGGTGCTGGAAAGCACCTACGGCGATCGCGATCATCCGCCCGCGGAAGTGGCGCACGATGAATTGCTCGGGCACGTGCGGCGGATCTGCGTGGAAGGTGGCGGCAAATTGCTCATTCCCGCCTTCAGCATCGGCAAGACCCAGGAGCTGCTGTACACCCTGAACAAATTGAGCAACGAAGGGCGGCTGCCGCGCGTGCCGGTGTTCGTGGACAGTCCGCTCAGCATCAGTGCAACGGGCATCTACCGCGACCACAGCACCCTGTTGCAGGAGGACGTGCGCGCGGAACTGGCGCACGATCCGGACCTGTTCAGCTTCCCGGGCGTGGAGTTCATCCGCAAACCCGAGCACAGCAAGGCGTTGAACGCGCGCAAGGAACCGTGCATCATCATCGCCGCCAGCGGCATGATGGAAGCGGGCCGGATCCGCCATCACCTGGCCCACAACCTC